>NZ_JBEXUE010000077.1:0-28725 GCF_040614275.1 Streptosporangium sp. NPDC006013 | reverse complement strand
GTGGGTGCCCCAGGCGGTGGCCAGGGCCTCGACCAGGAGCAGGCCGCGTCCGCCGTCGCTGTCGAAGTCGGCCGCGCGGACGAAGGGGAGGCTGGGCGCCGAGCCGTCGTCGATCACCTCGGCGTGCACCATGCCGCCGCCCAGCCCGAGGCAGACCGTCAGCGATCCTCCGGCGGCGCGTCCGGAGTCGGAGTGGACGACGGAGTTCGTCACAACCTCACTGAGCAGCAGCACCACGTCGTTCAGGGTGGTATCGGCGACTCTGCCGGTGAGCAGGTCTCGTGCCCAGGCGCGGACCGTCGCGACGGAGCAGGCCAGGCCCGCGAACTCGGCGTGACCCAGCGGGTGCAGTACGGCCCAGCGTCCCGCGGTCGCTCGCTGCCGTTCGTAGCGGCAGGCGGCCTGCCGGTACGCGTTCATGCGATCGCCGCCGAGACGATGACGTCGGCGGCGTTGTCGGCCCCGGCCCAGACCCCTTGTCGAACGGCGCGTCAGGTTGAGAATGGAACGACAGAAACTCCTCACCCAAAAGGACTCCCCACGTTTCTGGGTCGTCATCGACGAAGCCGCCCTGGTCCGTCCCTTGAGCTCACCGCCTGTCTTCCGCGAGCAGCTTCAGCGACTCATCGACACCGAACCCTTGGAACACGTCACCATCCAGGTCCTCCCACTCACTGCTGGCCTGCACGCGGGCATGGCTGGTCAGTTCGTCATCATGGAATTCCCCGAGGACCCGAAGATCGTCTATGTGGAGACCGGCACTGATGGCCTCTACCTGGAAAAGCCGGAAGAGCTTGCCCGCTATACACTGGTTTTCCAGCATTTGTGCGCAACGGCGCTTGCCCCTGATGCATCCCTCATCTACCTGTCCGGCATGCTCGACACGTTGAAGTGAGGCACCCTCATGGACTTCTCCCAGGTCACCTGGCAAAAGAGTTCACGCAGTCAGGGAACGACAGACAACTGCGTTGAAGTCGCTTTCATTCCGGGCTCGGTCGCTGTCCGGGACTCCAAGGATCCTGGCGGAGCCACACTTGTCTTCTCGTCGGGTGACTGGACCGCCTTCCTCGGCCGCATCAAGACTGGAGACTTCGACACCCGTCCCTGATCGCGTGACGGGTCAGAGAAGGCTCCTGAGAGGCGAGGAACGCAGGTGCCCCATGACTGATCTGGCGAGCGCCGTCTGGTACAAGAGCAGCCTGAGTGGAAGCGGCAACAACTGCGTCGAGGTGGCCCACGTAGACAACCAGTATCTTGTCCGTGACTCCAAGAATCCTGGCGGCGCCGTACTTTCCTTCTTGTCGGGTGACTGGGCTGCCTTCCTCAGCCGTGTCAAGACTGGAGACTTCGACACGCGTCCCTGATCGTGTGATGAGCTGATCTTCTCACCTGACGGGTGGCGAACCTTCGTCGACGGTGTCAAGGACGGTGAATTCGACACACGTCCCTGATCATGTGACAGGTCGGAGAAGGTTTCCTGAGAGGTGAGGGGCGCAGGCGCCCCGTGGACGGCCTCGCCGCCGTTTTCACCTCTGGTCTCATGCGCGCGGTCGAGACCGTTTGCTTGGCGTTCGCCGACATCGATGTCCCATCCACAAGCCGGTCCTCAGCGCCCTCCAAGTAGGTTCCCAGCACCGATCCATAGCCTCATCCTCGACCCTCGCGCCCGAAGCGACCGGGCATCCGAGCAACGACGAGGAGAGAGATCTTGACGGAGACCGGGAACGACCCGATGACCGCTGACGAGCGGATCGACAGGTGCCTCCGAGAGGGATCGACCATGCTGGACCTGTCCGGGCTCGACCTGGACACGGTGCCGGAATCGCCCGGTGATCTCACCCATCTGACCAGCCTCTACCTGTATGACAACCGGCTGACCGCTCTGCCCGAGTCAGTGTGGAACCTCACCGCCCTCACCAACCTCTCCCTGGGCGGTAACCAGTTGACTGTTCTGCCTGAGTCGCTGGGCAACCTCACCGCCCTCACCAACCTCTCCCTGCACGACAACCAGCTGACCGCTCTGCCTGAGTCAGTGGGGAACCTCACCGCCCTCACCGAGCTCTATCTGCATAACAACCGACTGACCGTTCTACCTGACTCAGTGGGGAACCTCACCGAGCTCTACTGGCTCTACCTGAACGGTAATCAGTTGACTGTTCTGCCTGAGTCACTGGGCAACCTCACCGCCCTCGAATGGCTCTACCTGTATGACAACCAGTTGACCGCTCTGCCTGAGTCGGTAGGCAACCTCACCGCCCTCGAATGGCTCTACCTGGGCGGTAACCGATTGACCGTTCTGCCCGAGTCGGTAGGCAACCTCACCGCCCTCATCGAACTCGACCTGGTCGATAACCGGTTGACCGCTCTGCCTGAGTCGGTAGGCAACCTCACCGCCCTCACCGAACTCTGCCTGGGCGCTAACCAGTTGACCTCTCTACCTGAGTCGCTGGGCAACCTCACCGCTCTCAGCGCCCTCAGTGTGGGCAGTAACCGGCTGACTGTTCTGCCCGAGTCAGTGGGCAACCTCACCGCCCTCACCGACCTCTACCTGAGGGATAACCAGTTGACCGTTCTGCCCGAGTCGCTGGGCAACCTCACCGCCCTCACCGAGCTCAGTGTGAGCGATAACCCGCTGACCGTTCTGCCCGATTGGCTGGGTGACCTTCCCGCCCTCAGCGAGGGCACCAGGCTCCTACTGAGTGTCTTCTATGAGGAGCGTTGGGGTTGGTGGGGTCAGAAAATTCCACCGGCCCCACCAGGCCACGGCCCTACCTGAAAATGTATTCGGGGAATGATCGTGGGGCCGCTTGCGAAGGTGGGGACGAGTGAGGCATGACACGACAACGGTTTCTACCCCTCTGATGACCTCGCCGGCCAACTCGCGGCATACAAGCGACCTGTTCGTGATGTGACCCGTTGGGTCCTGGCAGCATGCGATGCACAGCAACGGTCTTCTGTCGGCGCGCACCGGACACCAGGGGTTTCAGCCGCAGGGGCTCATGATGACGGCAAAGCCCTTGAGCAGGCCGACCGCGCCGAGAAGAAGCGCCAGAGCGATCACCCCCAAGGTGACACCCTTGCGCACCCGAGGTTGGTAGTCGGTGAGACCGGTGACGGCATCCCACCCGGCCACCAGGGCGATGAACATCGCGAGACCGCCCAGACCGATCCCCGCGAGGTCGGTGTAGTCGCAGGTGGACTGCCCGTTGACCGTCAGGGTGGTGGTCAGGTCCACGCGCACGACGACGGCGAGCACACCGACGACGAGCGCGGCCCAGGACTTGGACGACGCCATGCGGAGGTTCATGACCGAAATTTATCGGCGCCCGGTTGGGCACAGCTTGCAACCGGCTGCAACGCTCCGCCACCGAAACCCGGGGCCGTGAGAGGTGACGTCAGGCGCGGGTGAGCATGATGTCCTGAATCCTGAGGAACCGGCGGGTTCGGGCGGACAGTACATGTGTGTGGAGACGACTATGCGCGCCCGGGTGCGCGCCGGAGATGCGGACGCCTTCAGCCGGCTGTTCGACGACCATGCGCGCTCGGTCTACAACCACGCCTTCCGGCTGACCGGCGACTGGTCGGCCGCCGAGGACGTGGTGTCGGTGACCTTCCTGGAGGCGTGGCGGCTGCGGGGCAGGGTCGATGTGGAGGGCGGTTCGCTGCGGCCCTGGCTGCTGGGCGTCGCGACCAACGTCGCCCGTAACGTCAATCGCGCCTTGCGGCGGCACGAGGGCGCGCTCGCCAGGCTGCCTCCGGGCGGGGCGGTGCCGGACATCGCCGAGGAGGTGGCGGGCCGCGTCGACGACGACGAGTTGCTGGCCTCGGTCCGGGTCGCTCTGGGCGCGCTGCGCAGGTCCGAACGGGAGGTACTCGCGCTGTGCGTGTGGGCCGGGCTCGGGTACGCCGAGGCGGCCGAAGCCCTGGGGGTGCCGGTGGGCACGATCCGCTCCCGGCTCTCCCGGGCGAGGAAGAGGCTGCGGAAGCTCGCCGTGGACGCGGCTGCGCCGGAGAGAACGCGGGAATCACCGTCGCGCCCCGGACAGGCGGCCGGAGGAACACGGGAACCGCAGCCAGAGGGCAGGCAACGGGCCGTAGGGACACGGGAATCACAGCGGCCAGAACAGGCAGCCGGAGAAGTACGAGAACCCCGACCACGCCCCACGCGGGCGGTCGGGAAGATGCGGGAACCGCAGTCACGGCCCGGACAGATGAATGGTGACCGCGACAACGCGGTCCGGTTCGTTCAGGAGAGAGCCCTATGAATGCCGCCAGGCCCCAGCCTGACCCCGGTCAGATCGAGGAGCTGGCCCGGCTGCTGCCGGTCCCGGTGGAACGGGACCTTCCGGCGGGCCGTCGCCGACTGCTCAAGGAGTTCGTGATGCAGGAGATCGACCAGGAGGTCCGGCCGCGGAAGCGAGTACTGCGGCGTCCGGTCTTCCTCGTCCCCGCCCTGGCCGCCGCCGCGGCACTCGCGGTGGCCGTACCGGTGTTCGTCTCCGGGGGGACCCCGGCCTACGCCGTGGCGCAGAACCCCGACGGCACGATCTCAATCGAGATCAACGAGATCAGGGATCCCAAGAAACTGGAGGCCGACCTCAACGCACTCGGTTTCAGAGCCGTTGTGGACTACGTCCCCCAGGGAAAGCAGTGCGCGGATCCGCGCAGTGACAACCTCCTGCCACGCGAGGAGACCTACGAACCCGCCGACGGCAGGCCGCTGGTCCTCATCAACAAGGAAACCCCCTCCGGGCTGGGCTTCGTCTTCGACCCGGGCACCCTCGACGAGGGGCAGACGGCGGTTCTGGAGTTCAACATCGGCGAGCCCACCTTGAGCATATGGGCGCGGATCTCGGACGGGCCGGTGAAGCCGTGCGTCCTGGTCGACACCACCGGGCACCCTGTCGGCCCCTCGGAGTTGCCCAGCCCGCAGAGCGGGTGAGCCGTCCGAGCTCGTAGCGCGCGGCACGCGACGACGGCCCCGGCACGGAGTTCTCCGGGCCGGGGCCGTCGTGGGTGCCGGTCTCCGGGAACCCGGAGACCGGACACGGGTGGACTTGGTTACCGGACGCCTCGCCTGCCGTACAGGCTCACCGCCAGGAGGACGCCGACGGCGGCCAGGGCGACCTGGATGATGAGTTCGATCCAGTCGATGCCCGACGTGGTGGCGACTCCGAGCGCTCCGGCGATCGCGGTGCCGATGAGGGCGGCGACGATACCGATGACGATGGTCAGCCAGATCGGGATGGCCTGCTTGCCGGGCACGACGAGCCGACCCAGGGCACCGATGATGGCGCCGATGACGATGGCGGTGATGATGCCGGTGACTGTCATGTTCCACGCTCCTGTCTGCTCAGCTGCCAGGCGTATGCCCTGGGAAAGTAGAACAACACATAACGGAGTGACCCGAATTACTGGCCGTCGGTCACGGTCCTGTCTTGAAGTGGTCGCATACGGGTTCCGGCCCGGCGCTCACCACCCGGGGAGCCCCGGTGTCAGGAGACCCGGTCGACGGGCTTTCCCCGCGTTTCCACAGCCGTGTCGCCGGCGGGGACGGCGGGAGCGCCCGGGGTGGCGGGGGTGGCGCCGCTCAGCAGGGAGCGGACGAGTCCGAGGCCGGTGCCGCCGAGGGTGAGAGCCTTGGCGAGCATCTCCTCGACACCCTGGGCGCCGTTGAGGACGACCATGTGGTCGATGTTGCCGAAGGACTTCGCCCCCGCCTCGACGATCTGCGGCCAGTTCTCGGCGAGTTGCTGGGCGATGACCGCCTCCTGGTTGTCGGCGAGGGCCTCGGAACGGGCCCGGATCGCGTCGGCCTCGGCCAGGCCCCTCGCCTTGGCCGCCTCGGCCTCCGCGAGTCCCTGGGCCCTGGAAGCCTCCGCGGCGGCCAGGCCGGTGGCCTTGGTCGCGTCGGCGGCGGCGAGACCGCGCAGCCGCACGGACTCCGCCTCGGCCGCGGCGGCCTGCTTGACCTGCGACGCCTGCGCGGCGGCGCGGAGCTCGGTCTCGCGGGCCTCGGCCTCGGCCTGGGCGATGCGGGCGTCGCGCTCGGCCTGGGAGGCCGTCACCGTCTCGTACGCCCTGGCGTCGGCGGGCTTGCGGACCTGGGCCTGGAGTCGCTGCTCGGCCAGCGCCGCCTCAAGCTCGGCGGCACGGGTCTCCTGGACGACGACCTCCTGGCGGGCGGACGCCTCAGAGAGCGGCCCCGCCTGGCGGGACCTGGCCAGGGCCTCGTCGATCTCGGCTTGGTAGGCGGCCTGCTTGATCTGGGAGTCGCGCCAGGCGGCGGCCTTGTTGGCGGCGGCGACCTGCTCGGCCTCGGTGGCCTCCTGGTCACGCTGGGCCTCGGCGATGCGTGCCGAGGCGGCGATCCTGGCGGCGTGCGGCTTGCCGAGGTTGGTGATGTAGCCCGTCTCGTCGTCGATCTCCTGGATCTGCAGGGAGTCGACGATCAGTCCAAGCTTGATCATCTCGTCGGCGGCCGAGGCGCGGGTCTCACCGGTCAGCCGCTCGCGGTTGAGGATGAGGTCCTCGACCGTCAGGTTGCCGATGATCGACCGCAGGTGGCCGGTGAACAGCTCGTGGATGGCGCCGTTCATCGAGTCCTGCTGGTCCAGGAAGCGGCGGGCGGAGTTGGCGATCGAGTGCAGGTCGTCGCCGACCTTGTAGATCACGACGCCGCGGACCACCACCGGGATGCCCTGCTGGGTGACGCAGGAGACCTGGAGGTTGGCGGCCCGGCTGTCCAGGCGCAGGCGGCGCGCGGTCTGGAATCCGGGGAGCACGGAGGTGCCCTTACCTGTGATGATCTTGAATCCGAGGCTGTCGGCCTCCTCGCTCCTGCCCCGGGCCCCGAGCCCGGAGATGATCAGCGCCTCGTTGGGTTCGGCCACCCGCCAGATGGCCTTGAACAGCAGGACGATGACGAGAAGGGCGACGAGGACGACGCCCCCGATGACGAAGTACTCCGTAGGCATCGCGGCCTCCACGGTGGGGGATGAGAGGGCTGTCAGCCGAGCGCTCGGGAGACGTAGACGGTGCGCGGCGGGAAGAAGTCGACGATCACGACGATCGAACCGACGGTGATCTCCTCGTCGGGAACCGTGGGATGCGCGTAGAACGCCTCGACACCACCCCGAACCACCACCATCACCTCCCCGACCAGGCCGGGGCCGATCTTTCCGGTGACCCTGCCCTCTTTACCGACCACGCGATACTCCCCGGATCAGCCGCCAGAGGGAAAAACGAATGCGCGCCTCGCTCCGCCACGCACCATACCGCGGCATGAGCTCGTCCGGACTTCCACCGTTAATCCCCGTGCTTCACTTTATAGAGGTAACGAGCCAACCTTCCATAACGTTCCGGCTTATCCTGAAAATTCATACGGCGCGCTCCCCCGCTCGCCCGCACCGCGTCCCGTCCCGCAAAATCCGAGGTCAGGGACGAAAAGGCACGAAGCAGCGGAGAACCATGCGGAGCGGTGCGCCACGGTGCGTACCAGGACGCCCCAGGCACGGCCCCCTTTCCGCGGGCCGGATAAGGCAGCGTGCCGTCGCCACCCGCTCCTCCTTTCAATTCCCGGCGACCATGACATGACTCTCATGCAGGAGATATCATGACAGCGCGCTAATGGCATGGGTAAAAAGTTCCCGAAAACGCAGCGCGGCGACCACGGCGATCCATTCACATCGTGATGATCGCCCCATGACCGATCCTGATGAGATCAATCCACCTAAGGCCCTGGAACTCGGCATGGACCGGCCGATCTCCCGCCGGGACTTCTTCGACGGGATGATCGCGGCCACCGGGATCGCGGCGGCGTGCTCGCTGCCCGGGATCGGCGGATGGAACGCCTCCCCTGCCGAGGGCGCGGAAGAGGTGCCCCGCCTCGCCGGCGCGGAAGACCTGGAGCTCTCGCCCGACACCTCCTACCCGCCGTCCCTCACCGGGCTGCGCGGCGACACCGCGGAGGCGCTGAGCGTGCCGCATGCCCTTCGCGACCAGCGCTTCTGGCCGTACGCGGGCACGCCGGAGCCCACCGGCGAGCGCTATGACCTGGTCGTGGTGGGCGCGGGGATCAGCGGTCTCAGCGCGGCCCACCGGTGGCTGGAGCGCGACCCCGGCGCGCGGATCCTGATCCTGGACAACCATGACGACATCGGCGGGCACGCCCTGCGCAACGAGTTCCACCCGAGGACCAGGAGGGGGCCGCTGGTCTCGTACGGCGGGTCACGGTCGATCATCAACCCGGCGGCGTGGACCTCCGAGGGGAAGGACCTGCTCGCCAAGCTGGACATCCGCCCCGAGAGGCTCGCCAGGGAGCGGAGGCTCTACGCGGACCTGGGGATGCACGACAGCGTCTTCTGCGACCGGGAGACCTTCCCCGCCGAGAGGCTGGTCGTGTTCACCCCCGGCCAGGGGGCGCCGCGGTGGATCGCCGAACTGCCGGTCGCGGAGCAGGCCAGAAAGGACCTGCTCATGCTGTACGGCGACCCGCCGGACTGGTTTCCCGGCCTGTCCGGCGAGGAGAAACAGGAGCGGCTGGCCAGGCTCACCTACTCGGGTTTCCTCGCCGAGGTCTGCGGGGTCCACCCGGATGTGCTGAAGTTCGTCCAGACCATGCCGAGTGACGAGTGGGCCTACGGCTCCGACGCCTTCGGCGCGATCGACGCCTGGGCCTGCGCCGACGAGCACCGGTACCCCGGGTTCCAGGGGCTCGGGCTCGACGCCTCCAAGCCGTCCAGGTACAACTCCCCGACCGTGATCAAGGAGTGGGACGCGGACGAGCCGCGCGCCTACCGCTTCCCCGAGGGCAACCAGGCGATCGTCCGGATGATGGCCGCCCGGATGGTCCCCGGCTTCGCCACGGCCGCCGACATGGCGGGGATCACCACCGCGAGCTTCGACTACGGCGTGCTCGACCGGCCGGGCAACCGGGTCCGGATACGCCTGTCCAGCCCGGTGGTCTCGGCGGTCAACGACGGTCGGCCCGAAGTGGCCACCGGCGCCACGGTCGGCTACTTCGACGGCGAGCGGGTGCGGACCGTGCGGGCCGGAAGCGTGATCATGGCCTGCTGGAACTCGATGATCCCCTACCTGGTCGGCGACCTGCCGCCCGCGCAGCGGGCGGCGCTGTACCGGGCGGTCAAGGTGCCCCTGCTGTACGCGACGGTCCAGCTCCGTGACTGGCGTGCCTGGCAGGAGGTCGGGATCAGGCGCGCCAGGTTCACCGGCGCCCGCTGGTGCGTGGCCGAGCTCGACGACCCGGCCGACGTCGGCGGCTACCGGTGCCCGAGGACACCCTCCGAGCCGATCGCGGTGCACATGGTCAGCACCCCCGTCACGCCCGGCGTGTCACCCGCGCACGGCTCGATCGCCGGTCGGTACGCCCTGATCGAGACGCCGTACGGGCATCTGGAGTACAGCATCCGCGACCAGCTCACCCGGTTGCTCGGCCCCGGAGGCTTCGACGCGGCCCGCGACATCGAGGCGATCACGGTCAACCGGTGGGGGCACGGCCACACGCCTGAGTACGCCACCCCGTGGGATCTCGACTTCTACCCCGACGGGCAGCCACCGGCGGCCGTCGCCCGCCGGCCGCACGGCCGGATCGCGATCGCCAACTCCGACTCCGTGCCCGCCGCCCGCGCCGACGCGGCCGTCACCGCCGCCTACCGCGCGGTCGCGGAGCTACAGCGCTGACGGGGTCAGCCGGGCTTTCTCAGCCTGGTGAAGGCCCAGCTCATCCTCGGCTCGACCGCCCAGCGGGTGACGCGCCGCACCGGTTCCGTGCACAGCAGGGCGGCGAGCCCGACCCCGAGAAGCGCCACGACCGTCACCCCCGGCAGGGTCTGGGCCCAGTCTCCGTAGAACCGCTCGGCGACCTTCACCACCAGGCCGTGCAGGAGGTAGGCGTACATCGTCGCCGTGCCGAGCCCCGAGTACCAGGTGCGCCTGGCCGGGGTGACCGCCAGAAACGCCGCGACGAGCAGTGCCCCGGCGGCCAGCATGCCCAGGCGGATCAGGCTGCCGGTGAGGTCGTCGACGCCGATCGCGTCGTTGGCGTGCCGCCACCGGATCCACTCGGTCTTCACCAGGGTGTGCGTGGCGAGCGCCAGGACGCCGCCACCGACCAGCACGATCGCCCCCGCGGCCCGTACCCACCGCTGCCTGAGCCACTCGAAGTGCTCAGGACGGAGCATCAGCCCGAGCACGTAGAACGGGAGCAGGCCGAGGGTCCGGTTCATCGACAGCTCGTCGGGAAGCCTGCTCATCCCGGACAGCAGCGACAGCCCGACCGCGACCGTCAGCGGCCACCGCAGCTGCTGCCAGACCGGGGTGGACAGCCGCCACAGGAAGAGCGACATCAGGAACCAGGTCAGGTAGTACGGGTCGAGGAGGCTGATGTCGAGCTTGCCGTACAGGACGAGACGAGGCAGCGAGTAGAGCAGCTCGAAGATCACGTACGGGACGGCGAGCGTGCTGATCAGTTTGCGCGCCTTGCCGGAGGAGAAGGTGAAGTTCCGCGACAGGTAGCCACTGAGCACGATGAACAGCGGCATGTGGAACGTGTACACGTAGAAGTAGGCCGCGTGCGCGACCGGCACTTCTCGCAGGTCCTCGATCAGGTGGCCCGAGACGACCAGGGTGATCGCCAGGAACTTGGCGTTGTCGAAGAACGGGTCCCTGCCCGCGGCGGGCGGGAGAACGGCCCGCAGCGGGGTTGCGACACTCACAGCCCCGGACCGTAACCGGACCCGCCCAACATCCGGCGAACAGCCGGTGACAGCCGGGGAAATCCCCGCCGACCCCGCCCGGCGGGGGTGCGGCTACGCGACGGCGGTAGCGCTGGCGTCCCAGAGCGCGCGGGCCAGCGCGGGGTCGGCCATTCTCCTGGGGACGGCCGCCGGGGCGCTTTTGGCGAAGTAGCGGCCCGGGTGGGCGGCGCCGTCCGGGTGGGTGGCGAGGTGGACCATGGTGCTCGCGCCCTCCTCGACGGTCTGGCCCATCCCGGGGATGTTCTTCACCATCCACATCATCAGCGTGGCCGGGGCGAACTCGGTCCTGATCACACCGGGGTGGAAGCAGGTCGCGGTCACCCCGGTGCCCGCGAGGCGCCGTGCCAGCTCCACCGTGAAGAGGGCACCCGCCTGCTTGGAGTCCCCGTACTGGAGCCAGCCGCTCCAGCGCCGCCGCTCGCGGTCGAGATCGGACGGATCGAGGCGCCCGGTCTTGCCCGCCCGGGAGGAGGTGGTGATCACACGCTCCCTGACCCGCTCCAGCAGCAGGTTCGTCAGCAGGAAGGGGGCAAGGTGGTTGACCTGGATCATCGTCTCGTGGCCGTCGCGGGTGAGCGTGCGCTCGGTGGTCATGACACCCGCGTTGTTGACGAGAATGTCAATCCGCTCGTAACGGGAGAGCAGCTCGGCCCCCAGCCTGCGCACATCGTCCAAAGAGGTGTAATCGCAGGTGAACGTATCCGGGACCGTTCCCGAGACCGCCGTTACCCTTTCCGCCACGCGAGCTGTCTTACCGGGATTACGGCCGACCAGAACAACACGCTGCCCGCGCCTCGCGAGCTCTACCGCCGCTGCCTCACCAATTCCGGCACTAGCCCCGGTAATCACACTAATCATCCGATCCTCCACTGCGCAGAAAGCCTATTCGGTGCTAGTCTCCTATGCGATCTTCCGGAGGCCTATCCACCCCTAAGCCGGCACGAGCCTCCACACGCTCAGAGGTTGGGACGAGTGGACATGGGCTCTAGAAACCGCTCGATTCGGTTCAAGATTTTCTTGCTGTTGCTCCTGCCGCTGCTGTCACTGAGCGCGCTGTGGGGCTTCGTGCTCAACCTGACCGTCGGTGACGGGATCACGCTGCTGAACGCGAACAGCATCTACCAGTCGGTGGGCGTCACCTCCACTGATCTGGGACTACAGCTTCAGGCGGAGCGGACGCAGTCGTCGGTGGCGATCAGTTCCCGGGTCCTCACGAGCGGGATGGGGGAGCAGCGCTCCCGGACCGACCGGGCGGTCGAGGCGTTCAGGAAGGCCACCGCCTCCGAGGATTCCGGCAGCCCGGAACTGCGTAGCTCGCTGAGCGCGCTGCTCAGCCAGCTCGACCGGCTTCCGAACATCCGGTCGGGCGTCGACAGCGGACAGCAGGCACGGCTGAGCGTGCTGTCGAGCTACAACCGGATCCTCGACGCGGTCTTCCTGGTTTACGACCAGATGACCGCGGTGCCCGATCTGTCGATCTCCCAGCAGGCCACGGCCATGCAGGGCATGGGCAACGCCTATGAGATGTTCGCCAGGGAGAACGCGCTGATCAGCGGGGCTCTGATCGACTACCGGCTGTCGGAGGAGGAGCGCAAGGCCTTCGGCGAGTACGTCACCACCCGGAAGTTCCTGCACACCAAGGGCGTGGCCTCGCTCGACCCCGAGCTGGGCGCGACCTACCGCGACACCTTCAAGTCCGCGGCCTTCGAGAAGTTCACGGACCTGGAGAAGGCCATCGTCGGATCGACCGGCAACCGGCTGACCCCCGAGGCGGCCAGGTGGAAGGCGACCGCGAACGAGATGTCGGCCTGGCTGGACAAGGTCAACCTCGCCGCCTCCAAGAAACTGGCGGAGCGGGCCCAGACGGCGGCCACCGGCATCCTGCTCCGGATCGTGATCGCCGGTGGCGTCGGCCTGATCGCGGTGGTCGCGTCGATCATCTTCTCGGTCCGCTTCGGCCGCCGCCTGGCCGCCGAGCTCGCCGGGCTCCGTTCGGCCGCCCTGGAGCTGGCGGACGTGCGGCTCCCCCACGTCGTGGACCGCCTGCGGCGCGGCGAGGAGGTCGACGTGCGGGCCGAGGCGCCGCCGATCCAGGCGGGCGGCTCGACCGAGGTGCACGACGTGGCCCACGCGTTCGGCTCGGTGCAGCGGACCGCGGTCGAGGCCGCCGTCGGCCAGGCCAACCTGAGGCGTGGCGTCAGCCAGGTCTTCGTGAACCTGGCCCGGCGCAAGCAGAGCCTGCTGCACCGCCAGCTCACCCTGCTCGACAGCATGCAGCACCGGGCGACCGACCCCGACAGCCTTGAGGACCTGTTCCGGCTGGATCACCTGACCACCCGTATGCGGCGGCACGCCGAGGGCCTGATCATCCTGTCCGGCGCGGCACCCGGCCGGTCCTGGCGCAAACCGGTGCCGGTGGTCGACGTCGTGCGAGCCGCGATCGCCGAGGTCGAGGACTACACCCGGGTCAACGTGATGCCGGTGGCCGACATCTCGCTCGACGGGGCCGCGGTCGCCGACATCACCCACCTGGTGGCCGAGCTGATCGAGAACGCCACGATCTACTCCCCGCCGCAGACCATGGTGACCGTGCGCGGCGACGTGGTGGCCAACGGGTTCGCCGTCGAGGTCGAGGACCGCGGCCTGGGCCTGAGCCCGATGGAGTACGCGGCCATCAACGAGCGGCTGGCCAGCCCGCCGGAGTTCGACCTGGCCGACAGCGACCGGCTGGGCCTGTTCGTGGTGGGCCAGCTCGCCTCCCGGCACGGCATCCAGGTCATCCTGCGCGGCTCGCCGTTCGGCGGCACCACGGCCATCGTGCTCATCCCCCGTACGGTGATCGCCCAGCAGGGCTCGCCGCTCGCCCTCACCGTGGAGCAGACGTCCTCCAGCGTCGAACGCGCCGTCGAGCGTCCGGGAGAGCTGTTCGACTCCCCCTCGCACGACACGTTCTCACCCCCCGCCAACGGCAACGGTCTGCCCCGCAGGGCGAGGCCGTCCTCCCCTGCCCAGTCCACCGCCGCGCCCTCTCTCAGCGTGGTGACCGACCTGCCGGCCCGTACCCAGCCCGCCGGGCAGGAGGGGCGTCCGGGCGGGACCGCGGACCAGGAGACCGGCTGGGCCCATGCCCTCTTCACCGCGTCGCCCGAGGGGGCGCCGCAGGGGACCCGTGAGACCCGGCGGACGCCCGAGCTCGGCGATGACGCTCCGACACGTAAGACGGCCCCACAGCCCCCCACGGGGCCGGGTGGCCTGCCCCGCCGGGTCCGGCAGGCGAACTTGGCGCCTCAACTCCGCCAGGAGCCCGAGGCGACGGAGCCCGCCCAGCCGGAGCCAAGGGCGGAACCGTGCGAGGAGCGTTCGCCCGACGAGGTCCGCGCGTTGTTCTCCGCCTTCCAGGCGGGTGCGCGGCGCGGACGCGAGGAGCAGGACGATGACTTCGCACACCACACGACAGGCGACAAGGGGGACAAATGACCGGAAAATTGACCAACACCGGCGAGCTGAACTGGCTCCTCGACGACCTGACCACCAGGGTGGGCGCGGTGCGCCAGGCGGTGCTCCTCTCCACCGACGGGCTGGCCGTCGGCTTCTCCAAGGGGCTCAACCGCGAGGACGCCGAACATCTGTCCGCGGTCGCAGCCGGATTCCAGAGCCTGGCACGCGGCGCGGGACGCCATTTCGGCGGCGGTGAGGTGCGCCAGACCATCGTGGAGATGGAGTCGGCGTTCCTGTTCGTCACCGCTGCCGGGCAGGGCACCTGCCTGGCCGTGCTGAGCAGCTCCGACGCCGATGTGGGTCACATCGCGTACGAGATGGCGATGCTGGTCAAGCGGGTGGGCCAGCATATCTCCACCAGTCCGCGCCAGGGTCTCTCGTGAGCGGGGGAGCGGGCGGCGGCGCCGTCCATGGACCGTCGGATCCCCGAACCCGGTGCCGGAGGTCCGGATGACGCACTGGATGGACGAGGAGGCCGGACCGGTCGTCCGGCCCTACGCGCTCATCAGGGGTCGCACCCGCTCCTCCGGTGACACTCTGGACCTGGTCGCGATGGTCACCGCGACCCGCGCCGTCCCGTCCGGGGGATTCGTCCCCGGGCCGGAACAGGACCGCATTCTCGCCATGGTCACCACCCCGACCTCGGTCGCCGACGTCGCCTCGGACCTCAACCTGCCACTCGGCGTGGTCAGGGTCCTTCTCGGCGACCTGCAGGACCACAAGCTCATCTCGATCGGGCGCGCCTCCGCGAGCGAGCGCATTCTCAAGGAAGTGATCAATGGACTTCGGGCCCTCTGACGAACCCGTCGCCCTCAAGATTCTCATCGCGGGTGGCTTCGGGGTGGGAAAGACCACGCTCGTGGGCGCCATCAGCGAGATCCGGCCGCTCCGCACCGAGGAGGTGCTCTCCGACCGCGGTATCGGCATCGACGACGTCGACGGTGTGGAGGGCAAGACCACCACCACCGTCGCGATGGACTTCGGCCGCATCACGATCAGGGAGGGTCTGGTCGTCTACCTGTTCGGCACCCCGGGCCAGGAGCGGTTCTGGTTCATGTGGGACGAGCTGTCCTACGGCGCGCTGGGCGCCGTGGTGCTGGCCGACACCCGGCGGCTGACCGACTGCTTCCCCTCGATCGACTACTTCGAGCAGCGCGGCACGCCGTTCATCGTGGCCGTCAACTGCTTCGACGGCGCCGACCGGCACGAGGCGGAAGACGTCCGCGTCGCCCTGGACCTCGATGTGGACGTGCCGGTGCTCCTCTGCGACGTGCGGCGCCGTGTCTCGGCGAAGACGGTGCTCGTGACCCTCGTGGAGCACTCGTTGAAAGTGCTGACGGCCAGCCAGAGCTGAGCAGCGGGCCGGGGTGTTCCCCGGCCCTCGCTGCCGGAGGCCGGACACGAACTCAGGCGCCCCGCCGGGAGGTCACAGTGCCCGCAGGCCGCTGATCAACTCCCTCAGCAGGCTCTCCGGCGGCACGGAGGCGGCGGGAAGCGGCGATCTCACCAGGATCAGGCCCTGGTCGAGCAGGTCGCCCAGGAGGACTTTGATCACGCCGACCGGCAACCCGGCATCCGACGCGATCTCCACGATCGGGCGTGCCCGCCTGACCAGGTTGAGCAGCCGCCGGTGTTCGGAGCCCAGACACGCTCCCGGAGAGACCGGTGTCCCTGTCGCCACCGCCATCGAGAGCAGGTCGAACGAGGAGCAGGATGCCCTGGTGCGCCCCCCGGTCACCGCGTAGGGGCGGACGACGGGACCGGCCTCCTCGTCTACCCACTCGACGTCGTCGCTCATTGGCCGGCCATCCGGGGTCCGGTGGCCAGGTGCTGTCCGACCCGGGTGACCAGGCGGGCCATCTCGTAGGCGATCAGGCCCACGTCGGCGGCGCCGGTGGTCATGACCGACAGGCAGCTCCCCTGACCGGCGGAGGTGACGAAGAGGAACGCGGAGTCCATCTCCACCATCGTCTGGCGCACGGCTCCGCCGCCGAACTGCAGGCTGGTGCCCTTCGCAAGGCTCTGGAAGCCGGACGCCACCGCCGACAGATGGTCGGCGTCCTCCTTGGTCAGCCCTCTGGACGAGGCCATCATCAACCCGTCGTTGGACAGGATCAGTGCGTGCGAAACGTCCGCCACACTCGTGACGAAATCATCCAGAAGCCAATAAAGCTCACCCGGCACGTGGTTAAACCCCTTCCCCTCTGATGATCCTTTTGATCTTCATCCCCCACCGGCGCGACGAAGCCGGTCTCATGGACCCGCCTCCGTTCGCGCTCCCGCTCTCACGGCCCCGGCTCAACGCTCGGCACCGCCGTCCTCGTCGTCGGCCCGGCCGCGCTGCCAGCCGGACTGCAGGGCGCTCATCAGCGCCCTCGCCTCCTCCGGTGACCGCTCCTCGATCTCGGCGTCGGGCGGACGTGGTTCCCTGGCCTGCGTCGGCGGCATGTTCGCCTGCCGTACCCGGCGTGGCAGCCCGCCGCCGCCGCGCCGCAGCGGCCTCCACAGGTCCGTGGGAATCGGCACCGCCGGCTCACCGGGTTCACCGGCGGCCCGTTCCGGCTGTCCCCCGGACTCGGGCCGCACGCTGATGACGGTGAGCACCGGCGGCTCCGTCGACTGCTCGACGGGCTCCGGCTCCCCGAGCAGTTCCTCGGGGATGAGGACGACCACCCCGGTCCCGCCGTACGGCGAGGAGTGCAGCACGACCTCGACCCCGTACCTGGCGGCCAGCAACCCGACCACGGCGAAGCCCAGCCGGTCGGTGTCGCCCGGGTCGAACTCCGGCGGGCTGGCCAGGCGCTCGTTGATCGCGGCACGCTTCTCCGCGGTCAGTCCGAGCCCCCTGTCCTCGATCTCGACGGCGAAACCACGGCCCACGAGCTCGCCGCGGACCGAGACCTGGCTGCCGGGCGGGGAGAAGACCGTGGCGTTCTCCAGGAGCTCGGCGAACAGGTGCATCATGTCCGCGACGGCGTTGCCGACCAGGGTGGTGCCGCCCGTCGGGAGGATCCGCACCCGGGCGTAGTCCTCGACCTGGGCGGCGGCCCCGCGCAGCATGTCCTCCATCGGCACCGCCGAGCGCCACTTGCGGCCCGCCGCCCCACCGGACAGGATCACCAGGCCCTCGGCATGGCGGCGCATACGGGTGGTGAGGTGGTCGAGCCTGAAGAGGTTCTCCAGCGCCTCGGGGTTCTCCGCCCGCTTCTGCATGCCGTCGAGCAGCTTGAGCTGGCGCTGCAGCAGCGACTGGCTCCGGCGGGCGAGGTTGCGGAAGGAGTGGGCGGCGCCCTCGCGCAGCCTGGCCTGCTCCACGGCGGCGTCCACGGCGCTGCGCCGGACGCTGTCGAAGGCGGCGGCGACATCGTGGATCTCGGCGGTGCTGCCCAGCGGTTCCAGCGCGGGTGCCTCGGCCGTCACGTCCACCTTCTCGCCGCGGCGCAGCTTCTCCATCACCCGTGGCAGCCGCACCTCCGCGAGGTCGGTGGCGGCCCGCCGTACGGCGGCGAGTTCCCTGGTGATCCCGCTGCCGATCCGGTACGAGACGAGCAACGACGCGACGACCGCGACGAGGCCGAGCACGCCGACGACACCGGCGCGGATGTAGACGCCCACGGTCACCGGCTCGGCCCGCTTGACGAGCATCGGACCGACCTCCGTCATCGACCGCTGGTAGACGGCGTCCAGCGCGTCGCCCACGGCGCGCCAGTCGGTGGCCGAGACACCGGCGCCGGCCAGCAGGCGAGACTCCAGGGCGACGAACCTGGCGTATGTCGAGGAGGCGATCAGCTCCGTGAAGGGGGCGCCCAGCGAGGGCTCCAGCTCGGGGAGCGCCTGTTCCATGAGGAAGGCCCGGTTGGCGGCGATCCGGGCGAACACCCGCGCCTCGTTCTCCGTCATCGGGCTCCGCCGCGCCAGCGGGCCCGTGGCGAGTGCCCGCTCGCGGCTGAGCAGGTTCATGCTCTGGTTGACCATCGTGACGCTGCGCAACTGGCGGTAGAGCGGGAGGTCGTTGGTGAGACTCAGGGTGTTGAAGAGCCGGTTCAGCACCTCCGGCAGCCGGGCGAACTCCGCGGAGAGCCCCACCGAGTCGATCCGCCCCGCGTCGACCCTGGCGCGGATCGCGTCGAGCCCCTCCACCTGCCTTATCAGCTCGGCGTGGCGTGTCCTCATCTCGTCGGGCATCACCGCCCGTACCTCGTCCCTGTCCATCTCCTGGCGGAGACGGGTCCGGGCCTGGTCGGTGACCACCCGCTGTCCCGCGAGGGTCTTGTGGTCGGAGTCGGAGCGGGTGGCCAGGAACTCGGCCGACAGGATGTGCTCGCGTTGGACCGCGCTGTTCAGGTCACCTGAGGGTTTGCCGACGGATTCGTACAGCGTGCCGATGGAGCGCAGGCTCATCGAGTCGCCGACCGTGACGACCGAGGCGAAGCCCCACACCGCCACCAGCGAGGTGAGAGGAATGGCCAGCAGCACCGAGACCTTGAACCGGATGGACTTGCTCGATGCCATGTCACCTCAACGGCTCGCTCACGGAACGCCAGGGGAGCCCCCGGGCGATCTCTAGATCGCCGACGAGAATAGCACTGGCGGCTCCTGCTATTTGTAGCCTATTTGTGACATGTCATGAAATAGTCATTGGAAGTGACAAGTCAGCCCAGAGCGGCGCGTGATGCCTGAGTGGCGCTCCGTGCCCAGGTCAGCCGCGCGAGCCGAGCGGCCAGCACGCCGACCAGCGCGACCTCGGTCCCGAGCAGAATCCACTCGGCGAGGCCCGCGAGCACCCCGTGCCCGGGAAGCGCCACGTAGGTGATCACCAGCAGGCCGAAACCTCCGGCCAGCGCCAGCCACTCCACGGTCCTGGCCACCGGCCGCCACCGCTCGTCCTCGTTGAACCGCGCCACCAGCAGGCCGCCCGCCACCGGCATCGCCACGAACACGGCGATCGACAGGTAGCGGTACGCCTGGCCGATCAGGTCGGTGCCCGTGCCGGGAAGGGCCGGGGGCAGCACCGCGAGGAGGATGAGCCCGGCACCCCACACCCGCATCAGCCGCTCGGCCAGGACACCCACCGGCGCCCCGGTCGCGCGCAGCCCGGCGACCAGCGCGAGAGAGGCGATCCCCAGCGACGCCATGACGAACCCGGTGACTCCGCTGCGGTCCAGCGCGGTGTACTCGCTGATCGTCAGATCGAGCGAGTCCGGGTACGGAACCGGGTCGGGCTGCCCCACGACGGCGGCCAGGGCGGCCACCGCGGCCGCCGCGATTCCGGCGCACGCGATCAGGGGGTAGAGCCTTTTCGAGGCGAGCATGGATCAATCCTGCTCGCCGCAGGGCGTTTCGGGCATCCGGCGGCATCCCTGATCCAACCCTGAGCCGTCCCTGAGACGACCGGCCGGAGAGCGGCTTCACCCGCCTTGGCCCCCTCGACGGACCCCTCGACGCCTCTGTACACGGCCCCGGCCGGGGCCGTGTACAGAGGCCGCCCGATCCGTCCGGCGTCTCAGCGGAGCCCGCGGACCTCGGCGTAGCGGGCCCTGACCTCGGGCGCGGGGTCGGCCTCGTAGCGCTCGGACCCGCCCGCCTCCCAGGCCGGAGGCTCGTCGCCGCCGAGCAGCCAGGCGGCCTGCCTGGCCGCCCCGTCCGCGACGTACTCCCCCGGCTCGGGAACGACCACGGGCCGCCCGAAGACCGCGGGGGCGATCCGCCGCACGGCCTCGGACCTGGCGCCGCCTCCGATGAGCAGCACCCTGGCCGGGTCGAGCCCGAGGGCGTCGAAGGCGTCGGCGAGGTGGCAGAGCAGCCCTTCCACCGCCGCCCTGGCCAGGTGGGCCGGGGTGGAGGTGCCCAGCGTCAGCCCGTGCAGCGACCCCGTGGCCGAGGGCAGGTTCGGGGTGCGCTCGCCCTCCAGGTACGGGACGTGGACGAGGCCGCCGGCCCCCGAGGGCGCCTCCAGGGCCAGCCGGTCGAGCTCGCCGAGACCGACCCCGAGCATCCGCGCGGTGGCGTCCAGCACCCTGGCCGCGTTGAGCGTGGCCACCAGTGGCAGGAACCGCCCGGTGGCGTCCGCGAACCCGGCCACGGCGCCGCTCGGGTCGGCGCTCGGGCTGTCGGCGACCGCGAAGGCCGTCCCCGACGTCCCGATCGACACCACCACGTCTCCCGGCAGGGCGCCGACCCCGAGGGCCGCCGCCATGTTGTCGCCCGTCCCCGGCGCGAGCCGCACCGTCCCGTTTCCAAACGTCTTGACCTCTCCCGCGCCGTCGCGGGGCCCCAGCACCTCGGGGAGTTCGGGAAGGGCGCCGAAGGCCGTCCGCAGGAGGTCGGTCCGGTAGGCCCCGGTCGCGGGCGACCAGTACCCGGTGCCCGACGCGTCGCCCCGGTCCGTGACGAACTCCCCGCCCAGCCGCCAGGTGAGCCAGTCGTGCGGCAGGCACACCCTCGCCGTACGACGGGCGGAGTCGGGCTCGTGCTCGGCCAGCCAGCGGAGCTTGGTCACCGTGAACGACGCCACCGGCACGCTGCCGACCGCCTCGACCCAGCGCTCAGGACCGCCCAGTTCCCTCACCAGGTCGGCCGCCGCCCCGGCGGAACGGGTGTCGTTCCAGAGCAGCGCCTTCCTGACCACGTCGCCTGAGGCGTCCAGGCAGACCATGCCGTGCTGCTGCGCGCCGACGCTCATCGCCTCGACGCCGTCCAGCCCGCCCGCCCGGGTGAGCGCCTCCCGCAGCGCCTCCCACCAGGCCCCGGGATCGACCTCGGTGCCCTCCGGGTGGGTCGCGCGGCCCTGGCGGACCAGGGCGCCCGTGCGGGCGTCCCTGATCACCACCTTGCAGCTCTGGGTCGACGAGTCGACCCCGGCCACGAGTGTCATCCGCGGACCCCGAGGAGGTGCTCCATGGCGAGCTGGTTGAGGCGGGTGAAGTGGAAGCCGCGCGCGGCCACCGCTTCGAGGTCGAAGGAGTCGCGGCTCAGGTCCGCGATCGTCTCGCCCGGTGCCAGCGTGGGCTCGGAGAGCTCGGCGACCTTGCTCGCGGCGAGCGCCTCGACGACCTCGGGGTCCGCGCGGAAGGCCCTCACCTTCTCCTTCAGGATCAGGTACGTGCGCATGTTGGCCGCGGCGGAGACCCAGACGTCCTCGGAGTCCTCGGTGCGCAGCGGCTTGTAGTCGAAGTGCCTGGGGCCCTCGTAGCCGCCGTTCTCCAGCAGGTCGACCAGGAAGAAGGCGTTCTTCACGTCGCCGTGGCCGAAGATCAGGTCCTGGTCGTAGCGGGGGCCGTGCTGGCCGTTCAGGTCGATGTGGAAGAGCTTGCCGTGCCAGAGCGCCTGCGCGATGCCGTGCGCGAAGTTGAGCCCGGCCATCTCCTCGTGGCCCACCTCGGGGTTGAGGCCGACGCGGTCGGAGTGTTCGAGCTCGTTGATGAACGCGAGCGCGTGGCCGACGGTCGGGAGCAGGATGTCGCCGCGCGGCTCGTTCGGCTTGGGCTCGATGGCGAACCTGATGTCGTAGCCCTTCTCGATCACGTACGAGGTGAGCAGGTCCATGCCCTCCTTGTAGCGGCTGAGCGCGGCCCTGATGTCCTTGGCGGCCCCGGACTCGGAGCCCTCGCGCCCGCCCCAGCAGACGTAGGTGGTCGCACCGAGCTCGGCGGCCAGGTCGATGTTGCGGATGACCTTGCGCAGCGCGTGGCGGCGGACCTCGCGGTCGTTGCTGGTGAACGCGCCGTCCTTGAAAACCGGGTGGGTGAACAGGTTGGTGGTGGCCATCGGGACCTTGAGCCCGGTCTCGGCCAGCGCCTTCTTGAAGTTCGCGATGGCCCTGTCCCGGTCGGGCTCGACGGCGAGCAGGTCGTCGTCGTGGAAGGTGACGCCGTACGCGCCGAGCTCCGCGAGCCGGTGAACGCTCTCCACCGGGTCCAGCGGGGCCCGCGACGCGTCACCGAAGGGGTCGCGGGCCTGCCAGCCGACGGTCCAGAGCCCGAAGGTGAAGCGATCTTCGGGCTTGGGGGTGTAGGCGCTCATCTACATTCCTCCGATTTAATCCATTTTATGGACTTAATATGGATCGGGGTGGTGGGATCGTCAAGGGGTGGATGTTCCATGACACAGGCCGTACGCCACGACTCGATGCGCGCCCGCAACCTCGGCGTGGTCCTCGGCGAGATCCGCAGGAACGGCCCGGCCACCCGGGCGGCGCTGGCCGAGATCACCGGGCTGACGAAGACGACGGTGTCGAAGATGGTCGGCGACCTGATCGAGGCGGGCATGGTCGCCGAGTCCGGCGCGCTGCGGGACGGCGAGCGGGGCCGGCCGGGCACGGCGGTGATGCTCAGCGGGCGGCGGGTCGCCGCGCTCGGCCTGGAGATCAACGTCGACTACCTGTCCGCCTGCGTGGTCGACCTCACCCTCGCGGTGCGGCTCCGATATTCACAGGCTGTGGACAACCGTGCGACCTCCCCTGTGGAAACCCTTTCCCACCTGGCAGAACTTGCCCACAGGGCTGTGGACGAAGCCCGCCGGGAGGGCCTGGCCATCGCCGGATCGACCCTCGCGGTGCCCGGCCCCGTGGACGGGGGACTCGTACACACCGCCCCCAACCTCGGCTGGCACCACGTCCGTGTCTCCGACCTGCTGGACTTCCCCGTCGAGGTGGACAACGAGGCCAACCTCGCGGCCCTGGGCGAGCTCTGGTTCGGGTCGGCCCCCGGCGACTTCCTGCACGTGTCGGGGGAGATCGGCATCGGCGCGGGCCTGGTGGTGGGCGGCACCCTGTTCCGTGGCGCCCGCGGTCTCGCCGGGGAGCTGGGGCACGTGGTCGTCCATCCGGACGGTCCGGCCTGCCGCTGCGGCGGCCGGGGCTGCCTGGAGCAGTACGCCGGGCAGGAGGCCCTGCTCCGGGCCTGCGGCCTGCCCGGCATCCCCGAACTGCTGGAGAGCCTGCGCGCGGGCGAGCCCGGCGCGCTGGAAGCCTGCGAGCGCGCCGGGCAGGCGCTCGGCGTCGCCCTCACCTCGGCGATCCATCTGATGGACCCCGGCATGATCGTGCTGGGCGGCGTCTTCGCCCCGCTCTTCCCGTGGATCCGCGACCCGGTCAACCAGGCGATGACCGCCCGGCTGACCGGGATGCGGCACACCGTCCCCGCACTGACCGTCTCCCGGCTCGGCAGCGACGCCGCCCCCCTGGGAGCCGCCGGACAGATCATCCACCGGATCATCGCGAATCCGATCGCGATCCTGTTGCGACGCTGAGACCCGGCTCCTTCGCTCCTCGGTCCAGTCCCCGGCGCGGCCTCAGCGGCCAGGCCGTGGCCTGGCCGGACAACGGTCCACACGGGCTGGGGCAAGCGCTACACGATCACGCCTCCGCCAGGGGCCAGGTCCACTCAGGCAGGAAGCAGACCGCCGAAGGGGCGACGCGGGGTCTGCTCCCCGTGGTTCCTGGACCCGGATCGCCGGGAGAGGGATGATCCTGCGGTGGACTTCCGGCAGTTGGAGCGGTTTCTCGCGGTCGTCGACCAGGGCGGTTTCCATCGTGCGGCGGAGGTGCTCTATGTCGCGCAGCCGTCGTTGTCGCAGTCGATCAAGCAGCTCGAGCGCGAGCTGGGCGAGGCGCTGTTCCATCGGGTCGGCCGCGGTGTGGTGCTGACGGAGGCGGGGCGG
This sequence comes from Streptosporangium sp. NPDC006013, assembly GCF_040614275.1. Classification (NCBI taxonomy): domain Bacteria; kingdom Bacillati; phylum Actinomycetota; class Actinomycetes; order Streptosporangiales; family Streptosporangiaceae; genus Streptosporangium; species Streptosporangium sp. NPDC006013. The sequence goes on along the minus strand of NZ_JBEXUE010000077.1, from coordinate 4,789 downwards.
GCGCTGGTGGAACCGGCGCGGGCGGTCATCCACGCGCGAGGCCTCGCCGTCGGGTCCGTCGAGGCGGTGCGGGGCCTGCGGACGGGACGGTTGGAGATCACGGCGATGCCGTCGCAGGCGATCGACCCGCTCGCGGGGGTGATCTCCCGTTTCACGGCGGAGTATCCGGGGGTGCGGGTGGTGGTCCGCGCCGCGGCGACCGCGGAGCAGGTGGTGGAGGCCGTCCGCACCGGCCGGACCGAGCTGGGCCTGCTGGCGGCGATACGGCTCCCGCAGCGGCCCGGCGTGGGTCTGCATCCGGTCGGGCGGCAGCGGTTCGTGGTGGTCTCGTCGGCCGGCGGGCCGTTCTCCGCCGGCGCCCGGGTGAGTCCGGGCGAGCTGTCCGGCCTGCGGGTGATCGCCGGCCAGACGGGCACCGGGATGCGCGTGGTGGTCGACGACCTGATCCGCTCGGGGGTGCGGCTGACGATCGCGGTCGAGACAGAACACCGCGAGGCGATCCTGCCACTGGTGCTCGGCGGGAGCGGCGTCGCCGTGCTGGCCGACTCGTGGCGGGAGCTGGCCGAGCGGTCGGGCGCGGTCGTGGCCGACCTCGATCCGCCCGTCCATCTGGACGTCGCCTACGCCGGCCACGCGGGCGGGCTCGGCCCGGCGGCACGCACGTTCCTGCGCATGGCCACGCATCGATAGGCGGCGCCGATCGGTGGGGTAGGCAGCCGATCTTGGACCGCGCCCGGGCCCGGCTGCTGGAATCGAGGGCATGAAATCGCATCGCATCGCCGTGATCCCCGGAGACGGGATCGGCACCGAAGTGTGCGGCGCCGCCCGCGCCGTACTCGACGCCGTGGGCCGCAAGCACGCCATCGGCCTCACCTACGACGAGTTCGACTGGTCGTGCGCCCGCTATCTGGCCGAGGGCGCGATGATGCCCGCGGACGGCCTCGACCGGGTGCGCCACCACGACGCGATCTTCCTGGGCGCGGTCGGCGCGCCGGGCGTGCCCGATCACGTGTCGCTGTGGGGGCTGCTGATCCCGATCCGCCGAGGCTTCCAGCAGTACGTGAACCTGCGGCCGATCAAGGTGCTCGGCGGGCAGCGGGGGATCGATCTCGTGGTGGTGCGCGAGAACGTCGAGGGCGAGTACAGCGAGATCGGCGGCCGCCTGTACCAGGGGACGCCGGCGGAGATGGCGGTGCAGGAGTCGGTCTTCACCAGAAGCGGAGTCACCCGCATCGTCGACTACGCCCTGGACCTGGCCGAGCGGCGCACCGGGCGGCTGACCTCGGCGACGAAGTCGAACGGGATCATCCACACGATGCCGTTCTGGGATGAGATCGTCGCCGAGCGGGTGGCTCAGCACTCCGGTGTCACCGTGCAGTCGGAGCACATCGACGCGCTGTGCGCCAAGCTGGTGCTCGACCCGGCGCGGTTCGACGTGATCGTCGCCTCGAACCTGTTCGGGGACATCCTTTCCGATCTCGCCGCCGCGGTCGCCGGCAGCATCGGCCTGGCGCCCGCCGCGAACATCGACCCGACACGGGCCCACCCGTCGATGTTCGAGCCGGTCCACGGGTCGGCGCCCGACATCGCGGGCCGCGGTATCGCCAACCCGGTCGGCGCGATCTGGACGGCCGCGATGATGCTCGACCACCTGGGCCACCCGGAGGCCGCAGCCGCCATCCTGGAGGCGATCAGTCAGGTGTTCGCCAAGACCTCCGTGCGCACCCCCGACCTCGGCGGCACGGCCACCACCGTGGACCTGACCCACGCGATCCTCGAAGCACTCTGAGGGAGTCATGAGCGTTCCGCTGCCCAGCCCGTTCCAGCCGCGCACGGTGGACGCCGACGGCGTCGCCGTCCACACGGTCGTCGGCGGTGAGGGGCCACCTGTGCTCCTGCTGCACGGCTACCCGCAGACGCACCTGATCTGGCACGACGTCGCGCCCGCGCTGGCTTCCCGCCACACGGTCGTGCTGACGGATCTGCGCGGGTACGGCGACAGTGCCAAGCCCGCGCCGGTCACCGACGACCTGTACTCCAAGCGGGCGATGGCCGCGGACCAGCTCGCGGTGATGCGGGCGCTGGGCTTCGACCGCTTCGCCGTCGCCGGCCACGACAGGGGCGCGCGGGTGGGCCACCGGATGGCGCTCGACCATCCCGAGGCCGTCGAGGCGCTGGCCGTCCTGGACATCGTGCCGACCAGGCACACGTTCGCCCACGCCGACGCGGCGTTCGGCCTGGGGTACTACCACTGGTTCTTCCTGGCCGCCGGCAACGGCATCCCGGAGAGACTGATCGGCAACGACCCCGAGTTCTGGATTCGCAGCCGGATGGCCGCCAGGCACGCGGGCGGCGCCACGTACGACGAGGCCGCGGTGCGCGAGTACGTGCGCTGCTTCTCCGACCCCGCCGCGATCGCCGCGTCGTGCGCCGACTACCGGGCGGCCGCGGGCGTCGACCTCGAGCACGACGAGGCCGACGCCGCGGCGGGCCGTAAGGTGCGCTGCCCCGTGCTGGCGCTGTGGGGCGCGCACAGTTTCGTCGGACGCACCTACGACGTGCTCGCGGTCTGGCGCGAGTACGCCGACGACGTCTCCGGTACGGCGCTGCCGAGCGATCACTACCTGCCCGAGGAGGCGCCGGCCGAGGTCGTCAGGGAGCTAGCGCGCTTCCTGCCCAGGTGACCAGCGCTCGCCGCGCAGCGCCTTACGTGCCAGTTCCAGCTCGAGCTCGATCTTGCCGACCACGCCGTCGTTGCCGACGGGTCCGTGGCCGCCTTCGAAGAACCGGAGCACCACGTCGCCTCCGGCCTCACGCAGCCGCCGCGTGTACTCCTCGGCCTGCCGCGCGGGCGTACGGGTGTCGTAGCGGCCCTGGTTGATCAGCACGGGCGCCCGCACGTGCTCGATGTAGGTCATCGGCGAGCTCAGCCTGAACCGCTCGCCCGCGGTCTCCGGGGTGCCGCCGATGAAGCCTCTCCAGGCCGCCTGCAGCGCGGGGTGCATGTCCTCGTAGGCGATCTTCCAGTCGGCCAGTGCGATGAAGGCGAAGCCGCCGGCGAACAGCTCGGGTAGCCGGCCCAGCGAGAGCAGCGTCAGGTAGCCGCCGAACGAGGCGCCGGTGATGAAGACGGCCGAAGGGTCGGCGACGCCCTCATCGACGAGCCATCGCCAGGCCGCCTCGATGTCCTCCAGCTCGCGGTCGCCGACGGCGCCCCAGAACCCCTCGCGGAACTCCCGGCCGAACGTGACGGAGCCGCGGTAGTTCAGCGAGGCGTAGGCGAAGCCCTCCTCCAGCCACGCCTGCGCGACGGGATCGTATCCGCCGACCTCGGCGAGGTTCGGCCCGCCGTGCACGTTCAGCACGAGCGGCACGGGGCCGCTCGCCTCGCGCGGGGTCGCGACCCACAGCTGCAGTACGGTGCCGTCCTTCGAGGTGACAGGCACCGAACGCAGCGGGATCCCGGGCACCACGGGCTCGGAGGCGAGGAGGGTGCGCGGCTCGCCGTCGCCCCGGTCGAGCGCGAGCACCTGGAGCGGCAGGTCGGCACGCTGCCGCAGCAGCCTGATCTGGCCGCCGGGGCCGTAATGGGAGGCCCATGCGTTGCGCACCGCGCACGCCACCTCGGGGAAGAAGTAGGCCCCGTCGGGGTGCGGGACGCGAAGCAGCTCACCGGCCGGGATGTCGTACTCGTACACCCGGTGGATGCCCTGGTCGACGTGGACGAGCAGCAGCCTGGCGGCGTCGTCCGACCAGTCGAGCGGGACGAGCTCGCCGGCGAGCTCCGGCGCGTCGATGTCGGTGCGCTCGCCGGTGAGCGGGTTCCACACGCTGGGCCGGGCGTATCCGGTGCGCTCGGTGCTCACCAGCAGCCGCGGGTCCCCCGCGACCGGCGAGAACCTGACCCCGCGCACCGGTCCGAGCGGGCCGTCCGAGAGCGAGGCGAGCACCGCGCCGTCCAAGGTGTCGAGCACGGTGACGGCGAAGCGGCGGACACCGGGGTTGTGGTCGGTGGTGTCGATGCTCGCCAGCGTGCCGTCGGCGGTGACCAGGCTGTTCCACGCCTCGTTCCTGCTGCGGAACAGGCGGCTGACTGCGCCGCCTGCCAGGTGGTAGAGCGTGAACCCGGCGTCCGTGACCGCCGCGATGACCACGGCCGAGCCGTCGCGTGCCACGTCGAGGCCGCGCAGCGTGTAGGGGGGAAGGTCAGGGGTGAGATCGACGGGCCGGCCGCCGCCGGCCGGATACGACCACAGGTGGCCGACCTCGCCGCCGTCCTCGTCGTGCAGCACCAGCACCGAGCGGCCGTCGGCGGCCGGTACGGGGTCGGCCACGTGCGGCGGCAACTCGGGCAGCGGCGTGGTCGCGCCGGTGGCCGGATCCCAGATCGACACCTCGGCGTCTCCCACGCCGGCCGCGAAGATCATTTCCAGGTCGAGATCACCGGGGCAGGGACGCGCGGACTCCAGTACGGGGACGGAGAAACGCGAGCGCCAGGTGCGGACTTCAGAGGACATCGATCAACTCCGGTTTGTGACAGGCGACGCCGTGCCCGCGCTCGTCCGTGACGAGCGGAGGGACCTCGGCGGCGCAGATCTGGCTGGCCTTCGGGCAGAGGGTCCGGAACCGGCAGCCCGACGGCGGATCCGTCGGGCTCGGGACGTCGCCGGTCAGGATGATCCACCGCCGGAGCCGGACCTCACCTCGGCGACGGACCCCAGGGGCACGCCGGAGATGATCATGTCGCCCTTGCGATCGAGGATGTAGAGAAAGCCGTTCCGGTCGATCC
>NZ_JBEXUE010000076.1:0-28933 GCF_040614275.1 Streptosporangium sp. NPDC006013 | reverse complement strand
CTCGACCCGCACTCCGGGCGGCCCCGCCGTCCCACCCTCCAGCTCCGCGACGGCCGCGCTCCAGCGGTCGCCTTCCGGCGGGGTGAGGTCGCGCCCGCACAGCAGGGCAGAGGCCGAGCAGTGTTCCAGCATGTGCCGTACCTCGGCGGGCGCGAGCCGGTCGGAGAGCGGCACGGCGACGGCGCCGGTCTTCTGGACCGCGCAGTAGGCGACGGCGAAGTCGGCCCAGTCCCGGCTCCCGAAGAGCAGCCCGATCCGGTCGCCCCGCCGCACGCCGCGGTCGAGCAGCCCGTGCGCGACGTCGTCCGAGCGCCGGTCCCACTCGCCGAACGTCATCGACGTGACGCCCTCGACGATCACCGCCTCCCGCTCGGGGTCCTGCTCGGCGCGGAGCGCGAGCATCTGCGGCACGGTCTCCGGGCTCACGAGGTCCGCTCGCTCACATAACCGACCAGCAGCGGGAAGCTGTCGAGGTAGGCGGCGCCCCCGCCGAGGTCGAGGGCGACGTCGAACTCGTCCTCGACGGCGTCGATGAGCCGGAGCAGCGCCAGCGAGGTGACGCCCAGCGCGGACAGGGAGGTGTCGGAGCCGGCGATCTCGTCGGCGGTGAGCCGCCCGTCGCAGGCAACGGAGATCATCCCGGCGATCCTGGAGGCCAGCGGGCCGGTCATGCCACCTCCCCCCGCGCGCTGAGCGGGCGCATGTCCGTCCACACCTCGTCGATGTGGGCGAGGCAGCCCTCCCTGTCCCCCTCGAAACCCTCGGCCCGCCAACCGGCGGGCAGCTCCCTGCCCGCCGGCCAGATCGAGTACTGCTCCTCGTCGTTGAGCACCACCAGGAAACTCATGACCCAACCTCCTCTTTCTTGCGGGTACGGCTCCGCAGAGCCTCGAAACCGACCAGGTCGTCGGGGAGCGCGTCGGGTACGTCGGCGTCGAAGCGGGCCAGCACCCGCACGCGCATGGCGACGAGCGCGATGACGGCGATGGCCAGCCCGAAGCAGGCGTACATGAAACCGATGCCGCGGCCCTCGCCGGTGCCGATCAGCAGGCCGACGGTGCCGGCCAGCGGGCCTTCGGGGGCGAGCAGCGGCTCGAACAGGGCGCTGCCGTACGGCGCGACCAGGCCGAAGCCGATCGGCAGGGTGGACCAGGCGACGAGGGTGTTGAGCGCGATGACCCGGCCGTGGAACCGCTGTGCCACCTTGACCTGGATGATCGTGGCGTAGACGCCGTTCAGCAGGGTCAGGCAGAACGACATGCCGAACGAGCCGACCGCGATCAGGGCGAGGTTCTGCTGGAATCCGGTGAGCACGCAGAACACCGCCAGGGCGAGCGTGGCGAGCAGCACCCCGTACAGGCGCCGCCTGCGGGGCCCGCCCCAGACGGTCATCAGCAGGCCGCCGAGGAAGACCCCGAGCCCTCCCGCGAACGCGACCCTGCCGACGTCGTCGAGCGTCGCGAACGACAGGACCAGTGGGGAGATCATCAGGAAGAGCGGCGACAGGAAGACGTTGAGCACCGCGAAGAACACGAGCATGCCGCGGAAGCCGGGGTTGCCCCACGAGTGGCGGATGCCGTTCGCCATCTCGGCCAGGACGCTCTCCCTGCGGCGCCAGGGCATGGCGGTCGGGAAGCGGACGAACAGCAGGACCAGCGTGGCGACCAGGTAGCTGGCGACGTCGATGATGAGGATGCCCTCCAGCCCGATCGTGGCCATCAGCCCGGTCGCGATCAGCGGCACGACGAGCTGGGCGGTGCCCGTGGCCATCTGGACGACGCCGTTGGCGTGGCCGAGGAACCGCTTGGGGACCAGCTGCGGGATCGCCGAACCGTAGGCGAACCGCTGGAAGGTCAGCGCGATCGACAGGCAGACGAGCAACGGATATATGTGCCAGATCTGCAGATTTCCGGTCCAGAGCAGCACGCCCAGCGCGAGCTGCGTGCCCCCGGCGCCGATGTCCCCGCACAGCATGACCCTGCGCCGGTCGTAACGGTCCACGATCGCTCCGGCGAGCGGCGCCACCAGCATGCCGGGCACCAGTCCCAGCACCGCGAACAGCGCGAACCTGGCCAGCGACCCGGTGGTCAGGTAGATCCAGATCGGGATGGCGAACTCGGTCAGCGCGGACCCGGTGATCGAGACCAGCTGCCCCACCGAGACCAGCAGGAACCGCCGCATGCCGGGCGGAGGCCCGCCGGTGGCGGTGCCGGTGACAGTGCCGGTGACAGTGCCGGTGCCGGGCTCGTCGGGGCCGGCTATCCGGAGGTCGGCCCGGCCGCCGGTCCGTGTGGCGCCGTCGGAGCCCTCCGCGGCGCCGGACTCGGGCACGGGGACGAGTGCGGCGGCGGGGGCGGGGGGCGAGTCGGAGCGGCAGGGCTCGCCGGAGACGCCCTGGAGCCACCAGGTGGAGTCCTCGGTGCGCTCCAGCGGCGCGGTCCGTCCCCGGGCCAGGGCCAGGTGGGTACCGGTGAGGATGTCGGCCAGTTCCCGCGCCCGGTACTTCACGAAGAAGTGCCCGGCCTCGTCCAGCACCACGCAGGCGGCGGTGCCGGACAGGCGCAGCCACTCGCGGTAGCGCTCCTGGTAGAACTCGGTCGCCGGGTCCCGCTCCCCCACCACCGCGATGACCGGTGCCGCGAAGGGCCGGGCCTCCTCCTCCTCGAACAGCCGGGTGAAGTAGCGCTCCGCCATGCGGGTGCCCTGGCGGCGGTTCTCGATGATCAGTCTGAGCTGGTCACGCTCGAACTCCTCGACGTCGAGCCCCGCCGCGGAGAGCGCGTTGATCCTGCCCTGGTCGCTGGTCATCCGGTCCAGCAGGGTGCCGAGCCAGCCCAGGCCGCGCCCTGGGCGGGCGAAGGGGAACACGCCGCCGAGGTAGATCGCGTCGACCGGGCGGCCCGCCGCCTCCAGGTGCCGGGCGATCTCCACGATCAGCATGACGCCGAGCCCGCAGTGCCCGTAGAGCACCAGCGGCCCGCGCACCCCGGCGAGGATCTCCTCGGCACACTCGCGGGCGACCTCGTCGAACGGCCGCGACCGCTCGCCGAGCTCGTGCCCCGGGACCGCGACCGAGTACAGCGCCCAGTCGGCGGGCAGCGCGTCGGCCAGCGGCTGGTAGACGACGGCGCTGCCGCCGCCGAACGGCACGCAGACCATGGTGGCCTTGGCGGCGCGGGACGGGGTGAGCCGGTGCAGCAGCTCTCGCCCGCCGTCGCCGCCGGTCTCCAGCAGCCGGGCCAGTTCCCTGACCGTGCGGTTCTTGAACAGCTCCAGCACGGTCACCGCCCGCTCGGGGACCTGCGCGCGCAGCCGGGCGATCACCCGCATGGCGAGCAGCGAGTGGCCGCCCAGGTCGAAGAAGTCGTCGAGCGCGCCGACCCGCTCCACCTCCAGGATCTCGGCCCAGATCCCGGCGACCGTCTCCTCCAGCGCGGTCTCCGGCGGCACGAACCCCGCGGCCGAGACCTCGGCGGCGGGATCCGGCAGCTTCGACCTGTCGACCTTGCCGTGGGATTTCAGCGGCAGCTCGTCCAGCCACACGTAGCGGGCCGGGATCATGTAGTCGGGGAGCCGCTCGGCCAGCCAGGACCGCATCTCGGCGGCCTCCGGGGCAGCCGGGCCGGCCTGTCCGACCAGGTAGGCGACCAGGCGCCCGCCTCTCAGCTCCACGACGGCGCCCGTCACCCCCGGATGCTCGGAGAGCACCGCCTCCACCTCCGCCGGTTCCACCCGGTAGCCGCGGACCTTCACCTGCAGGTCACGCCGGCCGAGGAACTCCAGTTCCCCGCCGGGCAGCCAGCGGCCGAGGTCGCCGCTGCGGTACATCCGGGCACCGGGGGCGCCGTACGGGTCGGGCAGGAAGCGGTCGGCGGTCAGCCCGGGACGGCCCAGGTAGCCGCGGGCCAGGCGGTCGCCGCCCAGGTAGAGCTCGCCGGGAACCCCGGCCGGGACCGGCCGCAGGTTGTCGTCGAGCACGTGTACCAGCGCCCCGGGCATGGGCGATCCGATGGGCAGCGCCGTCCCTGCCCCCGGAGCGGCCCCCGAGGCGGCCCGGGGGGCGGCGCCGTTCAGCACGACTCCGGAAGCGGTGCCGGGCTCGACGGAGTAGGTGGTGACACCGACGGTGGCCTCGGTGGGGCCGTAGTGGTTGATCACCCGGCACCGCCCGGCCGCCGCGAGCTCCGCGGCCCAGGCGCGCGGTGCCGCCTCGCCGCCGAGGATCAGTAGCTTGCCGGGAAGCAGCTCGTCCGGGGTCGCGTCGGCGAGCAGCGCCGCCAGGTGGGATGGGGTGATCTTGAGATAGTCGACGCCGTGCCTGCGGAAGTAGGCCGCCAGTTCCGGTGCGGTCGTGCGCGGGGGGATGAGGTGCAGCGCGCCCCCGGTCATCAGGCACAGGTAGAAGATCGTCACCCCGAAGTCGAAGGCGAGCGACTGGAGCAGTCCGAACACCCCGCCCGGCTCGATCTCCAGCCGCTCCCGCACCCCGGCGAGATAGACCATGACCTGCCGGTGCTGCACGGCCACGCCCTTGGGCCGCCCGGTGGTCCCCGAGGTGTAGATGACGTACGCCAGGTCGTCGGGGGTCACGCCGCTCTCCACCGGCCCGGCGTCCTGCCCGTCGGAGTCCTCGGCGCCTTCCGGGTCGCCCGAGGCGGGGACTTCGACCGTGGGCAGCCCCTCCGGCAGGCGGTCACGGAGGTCGGGCGCGGTCACGGCCACCCGCGCCCCGGCGTCGGAGAGCACGTAGGCGATCCGGTCACCGGGATGGTCGGGCTCCAGCGGGAGATAGGCGGCGCCCGCCTTGAGCACGCCGAGCACCGCGACGGCCGTGTCCGCCGACTGCTCCAGGAAGACGGCGACCCGGTCGCCGCGGCCCACGCCGGCCCGCCGCAGCAGGCGCGCGAGCCGCTCCGCCCGCCCCTGGAGCTCCGCGTAGCTGAGCGAGGTGTCGCCCGCCACGACCGCGACGGCGTCCGGGGTGAGCCGGGCCCGCTCGGACACGGCCTCGTGCAGCAGCCCGGTGCCGAAGGGGGTCACGGGGGTGGACTCGCCGAGTGCCAGGACCCGGCGGCGCTCGTCCGGCGGGAGGATCTCGAGCTCGGAGATCGGCGCGCCGGGGTCGGCGACGATCGACCTCATCAGGTTCTCGAAGCACGCCGCCATCCGCGCGACGGTGCCGGGGTCGAACAGCGCGGTGCTGTAGGTGAGGTGGCCGGCGAGCCCGTGGGGGGTCTCGAACAGGTAGAGGGCCAGGTCGAACCGGCTGGCCGTGGCCTTCACCGGGTAGGGGGTCATGGTCAGGCCCGGGGTGTCCAGCGGCCTGGAGCGGTAGTTCTGCAGGGCGAACATCACCTGGAACACCGGTGACCTGCTGACGTCCCTCTCCACGCCCAGCTCGCTGACGAGCCGGTCGAAGGGGAGCTCCTGGTGGGCGTAGGCGTCCAGCGCCGTCTCCCTGACCCTGGCCAGCAGTTCGGCGAACGTGGGGTCGCCGGACAGGTCCGCGCGCATCGGCAGCGAGTTGACGAACACGCCGACCACCCGCTCCAGCTCGGGCAGGTCCCGCCCGGAGACGGGCGAGCCGACCGCGAAGTCGTACTGCCGCGAGTAGCGCGAGAGCAGCACCTCGAAGGCGGCGAGCAGGATCATGTACGGGGTGGCGCCGTGGGCGCGGCCCAGCGCGGCGACCGCCGCACTGAGCTCGGCGTCCAGGGCCACGCCACAGGCGGCGCCCTCCCAGCTCTGCTCGGCAGGGCGCGGACGGTCGGCGGGGAGCTCCAGCGGGGGCAGCCCGTCCAGACGCCGCCGCCAGTAGCGGATCTCCTCGGCGTGGTCGCGCTCCCGCTGCCAGTGCGCGTAGTCGCCGTAGCTCACCGGCACCGGCGGCAGCTCCGGGTCGTGGTCCGCACGGTACGCGGCGTGCAGGGTGAGGAGTTCCTCCATGACGATGTCGCACGACCAGCCGTCGGTCATCGCGTGGTGCATGGTGAGCAGCAGTACGTGCTCGAACGGTCCAAGCCCGACCAGGAGCGCCCGCAGCGGCGGGCCCGCGGCGAGGTCGAAGGGCCTGGCCAGCTCCTCATCGATCTCCGCGAGGTCGCCGGCGGTCCGCAGCACGACCGCGGGCGCGTCGTCGACGACGACCGCGGGACCGCCGTCGGGGGTGGTGACCAGCCGGGTGCGCAGGCTCTCGTGCCGGAGGGCCACCTCGGTCAGCGCTCGGGCGAGTGCCTCGGCGTCGATCTCCCCCTCCAGCGTGGCCGCGAAGGCCACGGTGTAGGCGGAGGTACCGGGGGCGTACTGCTCCAGGAACCAGAGCCGTTCCTGCGCCGGGGAGAGCGGGGGCACCGCTCCGGAAGGGCGCGGCGGAATCGCCGCCGTGACGACGCGGCCGCCCAGTCGCTGGGCGAGCAGTGCTTTCTTGGCCGGTGAGAGGCCGGTTCGCGTCAAGACACCTCCGTACTGGCGAAGAGGAACCCGTGAGCGTTCCCCCGCGGCGGGGAACGGGATCGCCCGAGTGTGCGATCCCATGTCGGCCGGCCGGATCGGCGCGGCCCAGAGACCTGCGCGGCGCGGAGTCACCCCGGCGCCGAAAGATGTGAGCGTTCGGGCGAGTGGGGGCGCCCGACCGGGCGCCTCATGTCACCGCGCGGATGCACGGCGCCGTGGGAACGCTCCCACGGAGGAGGCTAGAGATCTCTCGCCGAATTCGTCAAGGTTACAGCGTTGTTTTCGAGCGCCATGAACCGAAACAAATCGCCTTTTAGGCCCTTTTTGCAGATGAATACCCCTATTCTTCATTTCTTGAATATCTGTCATCCGCACAGTCATTGACTCTCATTCGTGCGCCTCCTACGCTCCGAATGGGAGCGCTCCCATGCCGCCTCCGCCCCAGTGGCCGAGCGTGTTCCCCAAGATCGTTCGATGCCAGGAGCGCACACGTGGTCGTCACCGCCCCAATCCCCCCGTGCCTGCGGCAGCCGCCGTCCCCACCGCCGCGAAAGGACCTGGAACTCCTCCTGCTCATCCGGCACTTCGAGCTGACCCTGCTCAGGCTCTTCGAGGCGGGTGCGCTGAGCGGGACCACCCACACCTGCCTGGGCCAGGAGTACATCCCGGTCGCGCTCTCGCCGCTGCTCCGCGATGACGACTTCGTCCTCAGCAACCACCGCGGCCACGGGCACTTCCTGGCCAGGTACGCCGAGCCGCACGGACTGCTCGCCGAGATCATGGGTCGCGAGGGCGCGCTCTGCGCCGGGGTCGGCGGCAGCCAGCACATCTACCACCGCCGCTTCCTGTCCACCGGCGTCCAGGGCGAGAGCCTGCCCGTCGCGGTCGGCGTGGCCCTGAAGCTCAACGGGACGGGCGCGCTCGCCTGCGCCTACGTCGGTGACGGCAGCTGGGGCGAGGGGGCGGTCTACGAGGCGCTCAACATCGCACGGCTCTGGCGGGTCCCGCTGCTGATCGTCGTCGAGAACAACGGCATCGCCCAGTCCACCCCGACGTCGGCGCAGATGGCCGGGAGCATCGCGGCCCGCGCCGCCGCGTTCGACATCCCGCACCACCGGGTGACCTCCACCGAGGTCGGCGAGATCCGCGCCGAGCTGGCGCCCCTGCTCGGCGTGGTCCGCGGGGAGTCGCGCCCGCTGGTGGTCGAGTTCGTCACCCACCGGATCGGCCCGCACAGCAAGGGCGATGACACCCGCACCCCCGAGGAGATCGCCCTGGCCGCCGGCCACGACTGGTACGCCCGCTACGCGCGGGACTTCCCCGAGCACTTCGCCGCCCTGGACCTGGCGGCCCGCGAGCGGGTCGAGCGGATCGCCGCCGAGGTCGCCGCCCGTCCCCCGTCGGTCTGGGAGCGCCCGTGACCCGCGTCTCCGAGCACCTCAACCGGGCGCTGCACGACCTGATGGAGGCCGACCCCCGCGTGCACCTGCTCGGTGAGGACGTCAGCGATCCGTACGGCGGGGCCTTCAAGGTCACCAGGGGCCTGTCCACCCGGTTCGGCCACCGCGTCCGGTCCACCCCGCTGAGCGAGGGGGCGATCGCCGGGATCGGCGCGGGCCTGGCGCTGGCCGGGGACCGCGCGATCGTCGAGATCATGTTCGCCGACTTCGCCGCGCTCGCCTTCGACCAGCTGGTGAACTTCGCCGCCAAGTCCACCTCCATGTACGGCAGGGGGGTCCCCATCCCGCTGGTCGTCCGCTGCCCGTCGGGCGGCAACCGCGGCTACGGCCCCACCCACAGCCAGAGCCCGCAGAAGCACTTCATCGGCGTGCCCGGCCTCTCGCTGTTCGAGATGACCCCCTTCCACGACGCGGGCGAACTGTTCGCCCTGATGTTCGCCCTGGAACAGCCCTGCCTGTTCTTCGAGGACAAGGTCCTCTACACCCGGCGCATGTACGAGGGCGGTGTCGTGGACGACCTGTTCCGCTACGAGCTGACCGACGGCGTCGCCCGGGTCTTCGTGGACGGCGTGACCGAGCCCGACTGCACGCTGATCGTCCACGGCGGCATGACCCACCGGGCGCTTGACGCCATGCGCGCCCTGCTGATGGAGGAGGACGTGGCCTGCGAGCTGCTGGTTCCCGCGCGGCTCTACCCGCTGCCCACGCTCCCCGGGCTCGACCGCGCCCGGCACGTGTGCGTCGTCGAGGACGGCTCGGAGGGCGGCACCTGGGGCGCCGAGGTGGCGCGGGTGCTCCACCCCCGGCTCTGGTCCACCCTGCGCCGCCCCATCAGCCTCATCAGCGCGGCCGACAGCGTCATCCCGGCCGCCCCCCACCTGGAGCGCGAGATCCTCGTCCAGTCCGGCCGGATCCGGCACGCCGTCGCGGAGGCCCTGTCTTGACCGAGGTCCGGGTGCCCAAGCTCAACAACAACGACGCCTCGTACCTGCTGGTGGAGTGGGAGGCGAAGGACGGCCAGGCCGTACGGGCCGGGGAGCCGCTCGCGGTGCTGGAGACCTCCAAGGCGGCCGAGGAGCTGACCGCCGAACGGGACGGGACGCTGCGGCACCTGCTTCAGGTGGGCGCCGAGTGCTCTCCCGGCCAGGTCATCGCCCGCCTGCTGCCCGACGGCGAGGACCCCGGAGACGATCCCGCACCCGCACCCGCCGAGACCGGCGCGGGACAGGAGGAGATCGTCATCACCGCCCCCGCCCGGCGGGCCATGGAGGAGTACGGCATCTCCATGGACCAGGTCCGGGCCCTCGGCAGGAAGGTGGTCAGGCGGGCCGACCTGGTCCCGCTCCACACCTCGCGGGCCAGAACGGGCGGCGCGGTGAGCGTCACCCTTCCCCCGATCGAACCGATGAGGGTTACCGCCCCGCTCATCCCGCCGGACCAGGACGACTCCCAGCTGATCGAGCCGTCCAGGGCACAGCGGCGTACCGCCGAGGTGGTCGAGCGGTCGCACCGGGAGATCCCCGCCTCCTTCACGGTCATGCGGGTGGACGTGACGGGCGCGCTGCCGTTCGCCCGGGCGGAGACGAAGCGGCTACGTGCTCTCATCGGCCTGCCCGAGCTGCTCGTCCAGGCGACCGGGCGGCTGCTCGACCGCTTCCCCCTCTTCTTCGCCACCCCCGTCGACGGCCGCCGCGCCCGCCGCGCCACGACGGCGGAGGTGGGGGTGACCGTCGACGTCGGAGGCGGCATGTACGTACCGGTGGTGCGCGACGCGGGCCGGCGCCCGCTCGACGAGATCGCCCGCGACCTGGCAGGCTTCCGTAAGACCGCGCTGAGCGGGACCTTCAGGGAACGCGACCTGGTGGGCGGCAACATCATGCTCACCCTGCACACCGACACCTCGGTGATCACCGCGATCCCGATCGTCTTCCCCGGCCAGATCTGCGCGCTCTCCCTCGGCGCCCCGCGCCCCGAGGTGGTGGAGACCCGCGAGGGCGCCTTCGTCACCAGAAAGGTGATCTCCCTCGGCCTCGCCTACGACCACCGCTTCGCCAACGGCCGCGACGCGGCGGAGTTCCTCGGCGCGCTCAGGGCCGCCCTGGAGAAACCGGGAAGGGATCCCGGCGGCCGCTGAGGGCCGCGCAGCCGCGTGATCCGGGGCTGACGCCCTAACCTGAGCAGAGCTGGGCGCTCAGGGTCTGGCAGGCCCACCGCTCCCAGCGCTCACGCGGCCAGCCGCGCTCGTGCACGAACAGCAGGTACAGCTCGGGGCTGAGCAGGCCGTACAGCAGGTCGGCGGCTTCTTCCACCGACATCTCGGCCCGCGCGCCGGGTTTGCCGACGAGCACCTTGGCCGCTCTCCGCTGGACGACATGTCGGGGATCGACGTCGTCGGGCCATAGGGCGGCGACCTCGGGGTCGCTCGCGACCGCCGCCTCCAAAACCTTGCCGATCGGCGCGACCCGTTCCAGGACCGAGGTCGTGCCGGCGACGTAGGCGCGCAGCATGTCCTGGGCGGTGCCGGCGGCCAGCGCGCCGGTGTACCACGGCCGGTCCATCGTGGCGACCGGCTCGTCGTCGCCTGCGATGGTGACGTCGACCAGCTCCTTCAGCAGGCTGCGCTTGTTGCCGAAGACGAAGTAGATCGTCTGCACCGCGACCCCGGCCTTGGCGGCGATGTCCTGCAGGTTCGTCGCACCGTAGCCGTCCTGCACGAACAGCTCCAGTGCCGCCTGCAGGATGCGCTGACGCGTCTCCTGCGCCTTTTGCGCCCGCTTGCTCATCCGCTTGACATCGCTCATGGCTAGAGTCTATCTCTAGATTCGATAACTAGAAGTCAACTCTAGAGAGCAGGTCCAGTTATGCCGGTCATCACCGTCACCCGTTTCCAGGCCGACCCCGCCGACGCCGCACCCGGGTGGACGTCAGGGTCTGCGTGCTGGACCGTGAGAAGCGCAGAACCTCGCACTGCCACGTCGACGTCATCCGCGCCGAGACCGTCGCCAACTGGCCGCGCTAAGGCACGCCTCGGAAACGGAACACGACGACCTGTTCGAAGGGGGCTCACCCCACCGCGCGACTCCTCCGGCGGGCTCGTCCGGTGACCAGGACGTTCGGAGGCCGAGGTTCTCCGGTCACCGGACCAGGGCACGCCGTCGAGCGGCTCCGTCCCCGTCGGGCGATGGGAACGTCCGGTTCAAGGGTGGAGGGCGAGCCCCTTGAGCACCTTGTCGACCCCGTTGCGCGGCCCGTGCACCGCGAGCCCGACCAGGCAGAGCTCATCGGAGGGCACGACGCGCACCGCGGCCCGGTTGTCCTCGTCGTTGTCGGTCTTGAACAGCTCCTCCGTGTACAGGGCCACCTCCAGCCCGCGTGCCAGTGCGCGGGCGTGTGCCGCGGCGAGGCCGGGGCCGTCCGCGGCGTAGACCAGGACGGGCTGGCGGAACATCGCCAGGTAGTGGTTGCCGGACCCGTCGGCGTACGGCTCGCCCATCACCTCGGGGCCGCCACCGGCCACGCCGCTCGCCAGGAACGCGGTGACGTTGAGCTTCTGCCAGACGGCGAGGTCCGCGCGCACCACAATGCCGATCTTCGTGTCGAAACGCATGTCCCGCAGCATCGTCGGATCCGCCTCGCCGGGTCTTGAACGCTCGTGCGGCACCAGAATGGATTCATGTCGGGTGACTGGTCGCGCTACTGGCGCTCGCCCCTGCCGGGGCTGGAGGCGATGCACGCCCACTTCGAGCGGCACACCTACCACCGGCACAGCCACGAGACCTACTCTTTCGGGATCACCGACGACGGCCGGCAGGCGTTCACCTGCCGGGGATCGGGCCACACGAGCACGGCGGGGATGGTGCTGGCGTTCAACCCGGACGACCCGCACGACGGCCGGGCGGCCGACGAGCTCGGTTTCACCTACCGGATCGTGCACATCGGCCCCGAGCTCGTCTCCGGTGCGCTGGCCGGGTTCGCGGGCCGCGCGGCCGGGCTGCCGCTGTTCGCCGAGCCGATCGTCCACGACCCGGTGCTCGCCGGAGGGCTGGGCCGCCTGCACGCCGCACTCCTCGGCGGAGCCCCCGCCCTGGTCGCCGACGAACTGCTGGACGCGGTCATCCCCACCCTGGTCCGCCGCGCGGCCCTCAGCGGCCCCGCCGCTAGGGGCCCGCGGTTCCGGGCGGGGAGCCGGGGCGCGGCGGGCGTCGCCGGGCGCGTGGCGGAACTGCTCGAGGACGACTACCGGACCGACCACACCGCCGACTCCCTGGCCGCCGTGTCCGGATCCAGCAGGTTCACCGTCTACCGGGCCTTCCAGGCGGTGTACGGGATGGCGCCGAGCGAGTACCAGCGGCAGGTCCGCCTGCGCGTGGCTCGCGGGCTGCTGTCGCGGGGCACGCCGATCGCGGCCGTCGCCGCGGAGACCGGTTTCGCCGACCAGAGCCACCTGACCCGCTGGTTCGTCCGCTGGTACGGCATCACTCCGGGGGTCTACCGCCGTGCCGCCCGCTGAACCGAGAGGCAGCGTCATGATCGGTTCGTCATGGCAGGGTGGCTGTACGGCACGGAGCGCCGTCGGCTTGTGCGCGTCCGGCGGCGCGAGGCGGGTCAGCTCTTCCGGTGGGCGGCGACGACCTCGCTGATCGTGTCGAGGACGAGGTCAGGCTGGGCGTTCTGAACATAGTGCTCGGTCGTGTCCGCGACGACCAGGCGCCCTCGGGCCGACAGCGCGGCCAGGCTCCGGGCGTGCGCGACGGCCTCGGCCGGCTGGCCTCCTGCGGAGATGACGACTACCGGCAGGTCGCCCCAGGCCTTCGGGCGGACCGTCGCGCGGACCTGGGCGGCGCTGTCCACCGAGGCCCAGGCCTCGGCGCGGCCGGCTGCCATGCTCCTGGAACCGTAGACGACGGTGGCGTGGGCGCGGGCCGTCGCGGTGGCGTCGGCCGGTACGAAGGCGTCGTCCAGTAGCCGGAGCAGGCCGAGCCGGGCGATCAGCTGGTTGACGGTGAACTGGGCCGAGATCAGCGGCCGGGAGATCCGCAGCGCGGTATCGGCCGTCTCGTCGGTGACGTCGATCAGCACCAGCCCGGTGGTCAGCTCTCGCCACCGGTCGGCGAAGACGCGGACGGTGTTGCCGCCGTAGGAGTGCCCGACCAGGACGTACGGCCCTGCCTCCCCGGCGGCGGCCAGCAACATGTGCAACTCTTCGGCGAGGTGCTCCGCCGTACGCGGCAGGGGGCTGTCCTCGCTCCAGGCGTATCCGGCCCGGTCGTAGGAGCACACCCGGATGCCCACGGCGAGCCCGCGCTGGATCGTCTCCCAGCTCGCGCTCGACTCCGCCAGTCCCGCCTCAAGCACGACGGTGGGCGCGCCCTTCCCGGTGCAGTGCAGGTGGAGGCGGTAGCCACCCACGTCGATCAGCCGCCCCGGTGCCCGGTGCCGTTCGGCGTCGCCCTGCCGGGCGGCCGTCTCGTAGAGGAACCCGGTCCCGGCCGTCAGCACGAACAGTCCCGCGCCCCAGGCGATGATCCGTAGCAGCAGCCTTCGTGGCCGCCACCTGCCGGGCCGTACCCGCGTGTCCGCGGGCTCTCCGTCTTTCATGTCTCCGAATCTAGGGAAACGGCCCGCCCGTTCCCTCCTCCACGGAGAGGAACCCGCGGTGCTACCCGTGTTTCACCCCTGCCCGGTCGCTCCTCCTTCAGGAGGAACGGGATCGGGTACGACATGATCAGCACGTGCCGCATATCGCCTCTGGGGACAGGGTGAACCGACCGGCTTCTAGTCGATCAGTGAGCCGCAGCTGATGTTGGCGGTGGCGGCGGTCATGGCGCGAGCGCGGTCGGAGGCGACGAAGGCCGCCACGTTGCCCACGTCGTCGAGCGTCGCGGCCCGTCCGAGCATCGTCGTCTTCTCGATTCCCTCGACGATCGCCTCGCGCCCCTCGAAGCCCTCGGGGAGGGTCTCGGGCACGCCGCCGGTGCGCAGGGTCACGACGCGCACGCCGTGCGGTCCGAGCTCGGAGGCCAGCTGCCTCCGCATGGATTCGATCGCTTCGAACGCGACCTGGATACCTCCCAGGTAGTGGTCGCGCAGCGGGTGGCCCGAGCCGCCGAACGCCAGGATCACCCCCGAGCCCTGTCGCCTCATGTGGCGGGCGGCGGCCCGCGAGGTCAGGAACATCGTCCTCACCGCGGTCACGACCGGTCGTTCGTAGTCCTCCAGCGACATGTCGGCCATCGGGGTGCCCTGCACATCGCCGTGCGAGATCAGGTTGAAGGACACGTCTATGCTTCCGGCCTCCGCCGCCACGGCGTCGGCGTGTTCGTCGACCATCTTCGCGTTCAGCGCGTCGACCTCGGCCGTCCGTGCCACCCCGCCGGCGGTGCGGATCTCCTCGGCGACCTTCTCCAGCCTCGCCAGGGTGCGCCCGGCGAGGAAGACGGTCGCCCCCTCACGGGCGAAGGCGCGGGCGACCGCACCGCCGATGCCCCCGCCCCCGCCGTAGATCACGGCGTTCTTGCCCTCCAGCAACATCTCGTACCTCCTGTTTGGTGGTTCTCCCGTCCGGATGTCGAACGCCGGAGCCGCCCTTCGCCCACGTGCCGGAACCGATGCGCCCGGCGAACGAGCCGGAGGCCCGGCCGACCCGTCCCGGACCCCGCGCGTCCCTCATGGACAAAATAAGCTTGTACATAAAATTTTATTTTGTCAATGGCCGGGCGACCTCTGGCACCCGATCGGACGCGGCGCGGCGGACCGGGGAACGCCGCCTCCCGCTTCCCTGCTCAAACGGCACATGCCGGTCATATGCCGTTAACCACATTCACGGGTGGCCGTTCACCGGTGCTCCTATCGTCGAGATCACTTGGAAAGTGGTTCTGCTGATCCTCGCCCTGGAGGTTCGTCGATGGAACGCCGCACATTCCTTCGCGCCTCGGTGCTCGGCACGAGCACCCTGGCCCTCACCGGAAGCCTCTGGCAGGACGCCCTCGCGGCCCCGGCTCAGAACGCCGCAGGTCCCTACGGCCCCCTGCTGGCCGCCGACGCCAACGGCATCCAACTCCCTGCCGGATTCACCAGCCAGGTGATCGCCCGGTCCGGCCAGGTGGTCCCCGGCACCTCCCACACCTGGCACAGCGCCCCCGACGGCGGTGCCTGCTTCGCCGACGGCAGCGGCTGGATCTACGTGTCCAACTCGGAGATCAACCCCGGCGGCGGCGCCTCGGCGATCCGCTTCGACTCCGCGGGCAACGCCGTCTCGGCCGCCTCGATCCTGTCGGGCACCCGGCAGAACTGCGCGGGCGGCGCGACACCGTGGAACACCTGGCTGTCATGCGAGGAGGTCGACCGCGGCTACGTCTACGAAACCCGTCCCTTCGGGGGCGCGGCGACACAGCGCCCGGCCATGGGCCGCTTCAAACACGAGGCGGCCGCCGCCGACCCGGTCCGCAAGGTCGTCTACCTCACCGAGGACGAGACCAACGGGCGGTTCTACCGCTTCATCCCCACCACCTGGGGTGACCTGTCCTCGGGCACGCTGCAGGTGCTGTGCGCGGGCTCGGCCACCTCAGGCTCCTTCACCTGGGCGAACGTTCCCGATCCCGACGGTTCTCCGACCGCGACCCGCAGCCAGGTCTCCGGATCGAAGTCCTTCAACGGTGGCGAGGGATGCCACTACGCGGGCGACACCGTGTGGTTCACCACCAAGGGTGACAACAGGGTCTGGCAGGTCAACGTCGCCGCCGGCACCTACGAGCTCGCCTACGACGACAACCTCGTCAGCCCCGGCACCGCACCGCTGACCGGCGTGGACAACGTCACCGGCTCGACCTTCGGCGACCTCTACGTCGCCGAGGACGGTGGCAACATGGAGATCTGCCTGATCACTCCCAACGACACCATCTCCCCGTTCCTGCGCATCAGCGGCCAGGGATCCTCGGAGATCACCGGTCCGGCCTTCACCCCCGCAGGCAATCGCCTGTACTTCTCCTCCCAGCGCGGCACGTCGGGTTCCTCCTCCGGGGGGATCACCTACTGCGTGACCGGCCCGTTCCGCACCTGAGGGACGGCCGGGCCGTGCGGCGCCGATCGCATGGCCCGGCCGTCCGGCGGTTTCTCGATTCTAGAGAGACTCTCTAGAATCAGCTACGATTTTGCCATGGGACCTACTGTCGTCATCACCGGTGGCAACCGCGGGATCGGACTGGCCACGGCCGAGGAGTTCGCCCGCCGCGATCACCGGGTGGTGATCGTGGCCAGGAATCCCGCCGCGGCGGGCGAGGCCGCCCGGCTCGGCGCCGATCTGGTCGCCGGAGATCTCTCAACTCTGAAAGGGGTCCGGGCTGTCGCCGAGGCGCTGGCCGGAACCTGCCCGCGGCTCGACGTGCTGGTGCACAACGCCGGGGTCTGGCCATCGGCGCGGCGGCTCACCGAGGACGGCTTCGAGGAGTCCTTCGCCGTCAACCACCTGGCGCCCTTCCTGCTCAACCACCTGCTGGAGGATCGCCTGGCCAGGGTCGTCCAGGTCACCGCGGGCCTGTACGTCAAGGGCCGTGCCGACCTCGTGCGCACCCCGGCCGGTACGGACTTCTCTCCCCTGCGCACCTACGCCGACACCAAGCTCTGCAACCTGGCGCTGATGCCACTGTGGGCCGAGCGCTGGAAGCCGCGGGGCATCACGATCGACGCCGTCCACCCCGGAGTGATCAGGACCGGGCTCGGCGACCGGGGCGGCCCGGTGGGGGTGCTGCTGAAGACCGCGAAGCTGCTGTGGAAGGCACCGGCCGACGGCGCGGCTCCGGTCGTACGGCTGGCGCTCGACCAGGCCGGCACCGGACGGTACTTCGACGTCGACCGTGAACTGCCCCTCGCCTCCGTGGCCGCTGACCTCGCGTGGGCGGGGAAACTGTGGACGCAGGCCGCGGAGCTGACCGGTGTCGCCTAGACAGCGGCGCGGCGAGGAGACCCGGGAGCGGCTGCTGGCGGCGGCACTGGACCTCTACGCGGAGCAGGGCGCCGACGGCTTCACCATGACGGCGGTGACCGCTACCAGCGGAGTCAGCGTCGGAAGCCTCTACCACCACTTCGGCAGCTTCGACGGGCTGGCGGCCGCCCTCTACGCGCGCTGCCTGTCCGACCTGCTCGACGCCGTCATCGCCGCACTCGACGCGGTGCCGCAAGGGCAGGAGGGAGGTCCCCGTGACGGCACGGAGGCGCGGGCCGCCGCCGGCGTCCGGGCCGTGGTCACCGGATATCTCGGTTTCACCCGCGAGCACAGGGCCGCCGCGCGCTTCGTTCACGCCTCCGCCTACGCCGACTTCCTGGCCGCGCACGCGGATCCGATCGCGGTGGAGAAGGAGCCCAGGCTGACCTGGATCCTGGGCTGGCTGCGACCGTACGTCGAGGCGGGGCTGGTCGTGGGACTGCCCGACGAGTTGATCGAGATGCTGGTCGTCGGCCCGGTCGCGGAGACGGCTCGCCGCTGGCTGGCGGGGGCCCCCGGCATCGACCTGGACGAGGCGTCCCGGCTGCTTCCCGAGCGGATCTGGCGATCCCTGCGGGCCGTCGAGGCCGCCGAGGCCTCAGTGACGAGGTAGGGGAGGGTACGAGGTGCCAGGTGTGGAACGCCCCAAGATGGCGTGAATCACTTGATCGTACGCATACGGCATTATCACCGCCCTGTTCACGTCTTTCGTACCCCTGTGGGAATTACCTCCTTGTGAAGAGTAAGGTTGCCCTGCCCTAATTTAGGTAAGGCTTTCCATCTCATGGAGTGACGGTGTTCGCCAGCTATCTCATCGGATTACGCGAAGGCTTGGAGGGCGCCCTCGTCGTCTCCGTGCTCGTCGCCCTCCTCGTCAAAAGCGATCGACGTGACCGGCTTCCCCTCGTCTGGGCCGGGGTCGGCGCCGCTCTCGTGCTGTCGATCGCGTTCGGCGCGCTGCTCACCTTCACCGTCGCCCATCTGGAGCACCGGCAGCAGGAGTTGTTCGATGCGACGACCTCGCTGCTGGCCACCGTGTTCGTCACCTGGATGATCTTCTGGATGCGGGGTGCCGCCCGCACGATCTCCGGTGACCTGCGCGCCAAGCTGAGCGAGGCCCTGGAGGTCGGCGCGCTCGCGGTGGCCGTGATGGCCTTCCTCGCCGTGGCGCGCGAGGGCCTGGAGACCGCGCTGTTGTTCTTCGCCTCGGTGCAGGGCGCCACCACCACCGCCGTCCCGCTGATCGGGATCAGCCTGGGCCTGATCACCTCGGTCGTGCTGGGCTGGGCCATCTACCGCAGCGCGATGCGGATCAACCTGACCAGGTTCTTCACCTGGACCGGTCTCCTGCTGATCCTGGTCGCCGCCGGAATCTTCAAGTACGGCGTGCACGATCTGCAGGAGGCCGCCATCCTGCCGGGCCTGTCCACCTACGCCTTCGACATCAGCGGCGTGCTGCCCGCCGACTCCTGGTACGGCACCCTGCTGTCCGGGATGTTCAACATCACTCCGCAGCCGAGCGTGCTGGAGATGGTGGCGTGGGCCGTCTACGCGGTGCCCACGCTTATCCTCTTCCTGCGGCCGTGGCGTAGCCGCCCGACGCCCTCACCCGCCACCCCCTCGACCGACCCGCAGCCCGCGGGCTGAAACCGCCTGAACAGGACGATCATGCGTACTTTCCTTGCCATCGCCGCGGGTGCACTCGCTCTCACCGGCCTCGTGGCCTGCTCCTCCGAGCCCACCGCGGCCACGGGCGCGGGCGCCTCCGCCGCCCCGGCCAAGGGCGGCCCCGTCGCGGTGGCCGCCACCGACACCGAGTGCAAGGTCGCCGTCACCGAGCTGGCCGCGGGCACCTCGACGTTCGCGATCACCAACGGCGGTGCCAAGGTCACCGAGTTCTACGTCTATGCGCCCGGTGACCGGGTCATGGGCGAGGTGGAGAACATCGTGCCGGGCCTGACCCGCGAGGTGATCGTCGAGCTGCCGGCCGGCAGCTACGAGGCCACCTGTAAGCCCGGCATGGTCGGCAAGGGTGTCCGCAGCCCGCTCAAGGTCACCGGCGAGCACAAGCCGCTCAGCGACGACGCCCAGCTCGCCGAGGCGACCGCCAGCTACAAGCGCTACATCAAGTCGCAGAGCGACACGCTGCTGATCAAGGCGCAGGAGTTCGTCGACGCGGTCAAGGCCGAGGACATCGAGAAGGCCAAGGCGCTCTTCCCGGTCTCCCGCACCTACTGGGAGCGGATCGAGCCGGTCGCGGAGATCTTCGGCGACCTCGACCCGGCCATCGACGCCCGGGAGAACGACGTGGCCGAGGGGGAGGAGTGGACCGGCTTCCACCGGATCGAGAAGGACCTCTGGGTCAAGAAGGACATCAGCAAGGACGGCCCGATCGCCGACAAGCTGATGGCCGACATCAAGACCATCGTGGAGCAGTCCAACTCCGCCGAGCTGTCGCCGGTGCTGCTGGCCAACGGTGCCAAGGGCCTGCTCGACGAGGTGGCCTCCGGGAAGATCACCGGTGAGGAGGACCGCTACTCGCACACCGACCTGTGGGACTTCGACGCCAACCTGCAGGGTTCCAAGGCCGCGGTTCAGTCGCTCCGTCCCGTTCTGGAGGAGCGCGCCCCCGAACTGGTGAAGACGCTGGACGAGAAGTTCGCCGGGGCCGAGGCCGCGCTCGGCGCGCACCAGAAGGGCGACGGCTGGAAGCTGCACACCGAGCTGTCCAAGGACGACCTCAAGAAGCTGTCAGACGCGATCAACGCGCTCGCCGAGCCGATCAGTAAGATCGCCGCGGTGGTGGCAAAGTAACGATCGTTCCAGGTGGGGGAGGGGTGCGATGAGCGAGCGGATCAGCCGCAGGAAGCTGTTCGGCATGGGGGCGGCCGGCGTGGCGGTCGCCGGTGCGGGTGTGATCGCGGTGCGTGGGATCGGTGACGAGCCCGCGCCCACCACGGTCGCCTCCGTCTCCGACGCGGTCCCCTTCTACGGCGAGCACCAGGCGGGCATCGTCACCCCGGCACAGGACCGGCTGCACTTCGTCTCCTTTGACGTCATCACCGAGAAGAAGGCGGAGCTGGCCGAGCTGCTCCAGGAGTGGACCGCCGCCGCGGCCAGGATGACTCAGGGCCAGGAGGCGGGCACGTTCGGCGCGGTCGGCGGCCAGCCGGAGGCGCCGCCGGACGACACCGGCGAGGCGCTCGGCCTGCCCGCCTCCGGGCTGACGCTGACCGTCGGCTTCGGTGGATCGCTCTTCGACGACCGGTTCGGGCTGGCCTCGCGCAGGCCGGCCGCGCTGGCCGACCTGCCGCACCTGCCCGGCGACGCGTTGCTGCCGGAGATCTCCGGCGGTGACCTGTGCGTGCAGGCGTGCGCGCACGACCCGCAGGTGGCGGTGCACGCCATCCGTAATCTGGCGCGCATCGGCTTCGGCCGGGTCTCGGTGCGCTGGTCCCAGCTCGGCTTCGGCCGCACCTCGTCGACCTCGCGCGCGCAGGCGACGCCGCGCAACCTGATGGGGTTCAAGGACGGTACGGCCAACCTCAAGCTGGAGGACGTGGCGCTGCTGAAGGAACAGCTCTGGGTGGGGCCCGGTGACGGCCCCGACTGGATGGCCGGCGGCAGCTACCTGGTCACCCGCAAGATCCGGATGCTGGTCGAGACCTGGGACCGGGCACCGCTGGCCGAGCAGGAGCAGATCTTCGGCCGGGACAAGGGAGAGGGCGCCCCGCTGGGCAAGAAGAACGAGTTCGACCTGATCGACTTCGAGGCCAAGGGCCCCGACGGGAAGGCCCTGATCTTCGACGACGCGCATGTACGGCTCGCCCACCCGTCCCACAACGGCGGTGCGCACCTGCTGCGCCGCGGCTACAACTACGTGGACGGCTCCGACGGCCTGGGCCGGCTGGACGCCGGCCTGTTCTTCATGGCCTACCAGCGCGACCCCCATCGCCAGTTCGTCACCGTGCAGCGCTCCCTGGCGGGCAAGGACTCCCTCAACGAGTACATCAAGCACGTCTCCAGCGCCCTGTTCGCCTGCCCTCCCGGCGTACGCGACGCGGGCGACTACTGGGGCCGAGCCCTGTTCTCCTGACCACCGAACGCATGTGATCGGCCATCGCCCGGTCGGCGACCCGCCCGCGAGAGCCGGTGCCTTGTGAGGGGCACGCCGGGTCCGGTGGGCGGGTCGGGGAAACGGACTGATCGCAAGGTCGGCACCGCGCCCCGGCCCGATCCGGCAACGAGGGAAAGCCACAGGCCGGCGGCTGTCGAGGCCGCGCCGATCAGCGGCCTTGCCTGCCCGTCGTGATCGTCGTCGGCCGGTGGGGCTGGACGTTGGTGATCGGTTGTCAGGAGGGTCGTTAAGAGTCGGCAGGGACCGCCGCGGAGGGGTGGGTGTCCGATTCGGTGATGGCGGTCCGCGAACCGAGGTAGGCGTCGAGGACGTCAGGCAGGGTGAGTACCTGGTGGGGTGGGCCGGCGGCCAGGAGTCGGCCCGAGCGGAGCACGGTCACGGTGTCGCAGCAGGCGGTGATCAGGTCCATGCGGTGTTCGACCAACAGGACGGCCACCCCGCGGTCGGCGACGGATCGGATCAGGTGGCCGAGTTCATCGGCTTCGTTGTTGTCCAGGCCTGCGGCGGGTTCGTCGAGCAGCAGGACCGATGGTGCGGCGGCGATCGCGCGAGCGATGGCGACCAGGCGCCGGCGTCCGAAGGGCAGTTGTTCGGGTTTGAGGTCGAGGTCGGGTACGAGGCCGCATTGGTCGATGGCATTCAGGGCGTCGGCGTTCAGGTGGATGCGGCCTGGACGGACCAGATCAGTGAGATAGCGGCTGGCGCGGCCGTCGTCACAGGCGACGGCGAGGTTTTCACGTACGGTCAGGTCGGAGAACAACTCCAGGGACTGGAAGGAGCGGATCATGCCGTTGCGGTTGCGGCGGCGCACGCTCCAGGTGTTGATGGTGTCGTCGCCGAGGTGGATCGTGCCGCCGGACGTGGCGACGAATCCGGTGACCGCGTCGATGAAGGTGGTCTTTCCGGCTCCGTTGGGTCCGATGAGACCGTGGACCTGGCCGGGTTCGAGGCGTAGTGATACGTCGTCGATGGCGTGCACGCCGCCGAATGCCACCCGTAGACCCTCCACGCGCAGGGTGCGCTGCTTTGTGACCCGGCTGGTCCGGGGTGGGGTGGCTGCCGTGCCGGTGGGAGCCTGCGGTGATGGCGTATGGGCGGGGGGCGCCTCCCCGGCGAGCCGATCGGTGACAGTGCCGGTGGTGGTGCCGGTGGTGCCGGTGGTGCGGCGGCGGACGAGCAGGTGGTGGAGTGCCTGTCGGTTTTGTTCGAACAGTCCGTCGGGGGCGATGCGCAGTGCGATGAGCAGGAACAGGCCGCCGATGAGGGGGAGGTAGACGTTGATGTCGGGGATGTCGTGCAGCAACTGGCCGGCCAAGCCGTTGGGGACCATGAGCGATCCGATGAGTGCTCCACCGATCATGCCGACACCGCCGGCCACGGTGACGCCGACCAGAACCAGGGAGGTGAACACGGCGAATTGCGAGGTGAGGACCACCGATTGCTGGTAGCCCAGCAGAACCCCGCCGAGCGCGGCCACGGCGGCGGCCAGGGTGAAGGCGTAGGTTTTGGCAGCGTAGACGCCCACCCCCAGCGCGGCGGCGGCGCGTTCGTTGGAGCGGACCGCCAGCAGGCGCCGCCCGACCGTGCCCCGGCGCAGATTCGCTATCGTCAGGGCGACCGCGAACAGCGCGATCAGAGCGACCACGGCGTAGCGTTCGGGGTGCAGCAGGGGGTCGATGTCCCAGCCAAGCAGGGACGGCGGGGCGATGGTGAGCCCGGCGGTGCCGCCGTTGATGTCGTCGTTGTCCAAGATGAGCTGGTAGGCCACATCGGCCAGGGCGAGGGTGACCACTGCCAGGGTCACCCCACGAGTGCGCAGGGACGGCAGCCCGACGACGGCGCCGATCGCGGCGGTGATCAGCACTGCGACCACGAGGGCGATTTCGAACGGTACGCTGCCCGACAGTTTGGCGGCGATGAACGCCCCGACCCCGGCCAGCACGTACTGGGTCAAGGACAGCTGGCCGGCGAAGCCCGTGATGACGACCATGGACAGGCAGACGATCGCGATCAGCACGGTGAAGGTGAACGCGGTCGACCACTGCTCGTCCATGCCGAACACCACCAGCACGCACAATAGGGCGAATACGATGGCCAGGCGCGTGGGCTTGATGCGCCCGCTGCCCACGGCGGGTAACCGATCCAGCAGGTGGCTGCGCAGCGGCAGCCCATGCCCGCGCAGCACCAGCCAGGCGATCACTGCCAGGAACGGCACTGCGGTGGACCAGCCGGGGTTGTCCACATAGCGCTGTAGCCAGCCCTGCACCACGCCGATGCCAAGCGCGGCCGTGAAGGCCAGCGGGAAGGAGGCGAAGCCGCCGATCATGGCCGCGGCCAGGGCGGGCAGCACCAGCAACACCAGCTGGGTGGGCTCCAGGTAGGTGATCGGGCCGATCAAGGTGCCGGCGAAGCCGGCCAGCGCCGATCCCAGCCCCCAGTTGATCATTGCGATCCGGGCAGGGGAATGGCCCAGGCAGGCCACCGCCTGGGGGTTCTCCGCGACCGCGGAGGTGATGCGTCCAAAGGACGTGAAGCGGTAGAAGCCCCACAGCATCGCGGTGGCCGTACATCCCAGCAATATGATCGCGTACCGGTCGGCGCTGACCGGTGCCCCGGCGACCAGCTCCAGTGTGTCGGTGGGCAGCCAGGAAGGGGCCGGGCGGATGTCGATGCCGTAGGCGAGGATGACGGCCGCCTGCGAGACCATCAACACCCCCAGTGTGGCGATCACCCGCGTCAGCGGTGAGGAGCGGTGCATCGGCTGGATGACCACTGCGAACACGCCGATGCCGAGAACGGCGCTGACGGCGACCGCGCCGCACACCGCCACAACCAGCGGAGCATCCCACTGGGTGAACTGGTAGTAGGTGTAGGCGCCGATCATGAGGAAGGCGCCCTGGGCGAGGTTCAGGATGCCCGAAGCCCGGTAGGTCAGCACCAGCGCCTGGGCGACGAT
The DNA here is from genome assembly GCF_040614275.1 of Streptosporangium sp. NPDC006013. Classification (NCBI taxonomy): domain Bacteria; kingdom Bacillati; phylum Actinomycetota; class Actinomycetes; order Streptosporangiales; family Streptosporangiaceae; genus Streptosporangium; species Streptosporangium sp. NPDC006013. Next base: position 4,946 of record NZ_JBEXUE010000076.1, on the reverse strand, counting down.
CGCGAAGATCGCGCCGGAGGCCAGCCCGAGCAGAGCGAATCGAAGGATGTCCATATACGTCCGTTTCCGCTCAGTCGGCCGAGCTCAGTCCGGCCAGGTACTCACGTTCCAGCTGATCGATGCCGCCGTTGGCGTCACCACACCCGACCAGCTCGCCGTTGCGTAGCAAATACCAGCGATCGGCCACATCCAACGCGCGGCGGGCCTCCTGTTCCACCAACAGCACCGCGATGTCATGGGAGCGCACTGCCTGGCGCAACACCGTGAACAACCGCTCCACCACGATCGGGGCCAGCCCGAGTGACAGCTCATCGACCAGCAAGGCCACCGGCCGGGCGGCGAGCGCCCGGGCCAAGGTGAGCATCTGCTGCTCACCTCCTGACAGCAGACCCGCACGCCGGCCCAGCAGCGGCCCCAACTCGGGGAAGATCTCCACTGCCGCCTCGACGCCACCGCGGCCCAACAGCAAATTGTCGCGGACCGACATGCTCGCCAGCACCGAACGGTACTCGGGCACAAACGCCAAGCCCTGCCGCGCCAGCTGATGCAATCGCGCCTGGGTTGGCCGGCCCAGCCAGTGCGCCTGCCCGGCACTGCGCGGCAGCTCACCCACCAGCGACATCAGTGTGGTCGTCTTGCCGGCGCCGTTGGCGCCGAACAGGGCCACGATCTCCCCTCGGGCGATGTGCACATCGATCCTGCGGATTGCCGGCAGATCGCCGTACCCGGCGCTGAGCCCGCACGCCTGCAGGACGATCTCCCGCCCGTCGTCATCTCTCATGATCATCGCTCCCGGTCACCTCGCACCCGTTCACGAATCGTTCGTCAACGCGGCGAACGGGTCGATGGGGGCGTCGGACGTGACGATGACGGTCCCATTTTTGATCTCCGTGTTGAACACGGTGGGGTTGAACAGCCGGGGAGTGTTCGCCATCGGCGCGGTCTTTCCCACCGTGCTGTAGGGACCGGTGATCCCGATCTCGACCGGCTGGCTCAGGTTGCTCATCGTCGTGGACACCGACACGCTGTCCACGGTGTCGAGCCGCTCGGCCACCTTCTGAAACAGGACGTAGGCGCCCCAGACGAGCTCGGCGTTCTCGTCCTTCTTCATGGAAGGATCGATCGCGTCCATCTCCTTGTCGAACTGCGCGACCGCCGGGTCGTCACCCTGGCTCAGCGGCCTGACCTGGCTGGTCAGCAGAATGCCTTCGGCATCGGGTCCAAGAGCCTCGATCGTGCCCGCCGGGAAGAGGCTCGTGCTAGAACTGATCTTGCCCTTGTAGCCCGCGCGATGCACCGCCTGCACCAGCTTCGGGATGTCGTTGGGTGGAACCGCGACGACCAGACCGTCCGGGTTTCCGGCGATCGCCTGGGCTACACCGGCGCTCGGGTCCGGCACACCACTGGCCACCGAGGCCTCCGCGATGAGCTTCATTCCAGACCGCTGTACCGAATCCTTGATGACCTTGGTCGCGTAGGTACAGGCCGGGCTGCTGCAAGCGATCATGCCGACGGTTTTCGCGCCTGCCTGCTTCACCTGGGCGACAGCCCCGGCGTACCAGCCGGGGACGCCTCCGGCTAACGGATACACGACGGGGCTGGCCATCTCCTGCTCGGTGAGTCCCAGGCTGCCGACGAAGGGGATCTTCGCGCGCTCAAGGACGGCGAACGTACCGGGGAAGGTGGTGTGGGCACCGACGACCGCCGTGACCTTCTCCTGTTGCGCCTGACGGGCGCATCCCGCCTCGACGTTCGGGTCGTAGTTGGTGTCGCAGAAGATCAGTTCCACGCGACGGCCCTTGATGCCGCCCGCATCGTTGATCGCTTTCACTCGTGCCTCGGCCGCCGTCTTCACCTGCGGGAGAGAGATCTTCGGGCTGGCCAGGGATGCCCATGTCATGACCTTGATCGTTTCACCGCTGGACGAGCCGGCCGTCTCATTGCCGGACCCGCATCCGCTGAGGGCGGTGACAGCGGTCGCGGCGACCGCGATCGCGGCGGGCAGGGATGATCGCAGAACTTTCACAGAGTCTCCCTTGCGAGATTTCGCATAGTTATACGGAGGATCGGAGTTGATGGTCAATAGCCGGGGAAGCATCCGTGTAAGCGAGATCGAGGGCCCCTCTTGTCCCAATAGGCGATATGCCGTAGGTTTTGCCGAAATACCGGAATAATGTGATGCGCGAAAGGGGTCGTATGAACCCGATCGAGCAGAAGAAGTTGCTCATGGACGTGTCGCCTGGATCGGCGATGCACGAGCTGATGCGCTGCTTCTGGCTACCCGTGTGCCTGACGCGCGATGTGGCCGAACCGGACGGCGATCCCATGCGGATCCGGGTGCTCGGAAACGACTACCTCGTCTTCCGCGACTCCGAGGGCCGCCTCGGCATCCTGGACGAGCTGTGCACGCACCGCAGCGCCTCGCTGTGCCTTGGCCGCAACGAGGAGGGCGGCCTGCGGTGCCTTTATCACGGCTGGAAGTTCGCGGTCGACGGCACCGTTCTTGACACGCCCAACGTCCGGGACGAGCGGTTCAAGCAGCGCGTCCGCCAGCCCGCCTACGGCGTGCGCGAGGCTGGCGGCATCGTCTGGGGATACTTCGGGCGGCCGGAGGCCGAGCCCACACTGCCGCACTACCCGTTCTTCGACCTCCCCGCGGAGAACGTCATCGTCGAGCTCGTCGTCGCGTCGGCGAACTACACCCGCGTGGTCGAAGGCCTGCTCGACTCCTCGCACACCGGCGTGCTGCACCAGGATGCGTTGAAGAAGCTCGACACCGGCAACGGTCCAGCGCTGACGCTCGGCGGCCGGACGCGCGCGTCGACGGGCGCCGTCCTCGCCAAGAACCTCGCACCGGACATCGAGGTGCAGGAGACCGACTTCGGCCTGCGGTACGCGGCGATCCGCACCGTCGACAACGAGGACGGCACCGAGACGCGCGCGGCCCGGATCACCAGCTACGCCTTCCCGACGACCATCTTCGTCCCGCCGGACTACCTCATGCAGATCACGCTGCCGGTCGACAACGACCGGTCGCACTTCTTCATGATCTTCTGGGACCCGGTACGGCAGATCGGCGTCGGCGAGGCGCGTGACGAGGTGCGGGCCTACTACGGCATCGACGATATCGGCATGGACAAGTGGGGTCTCGGTCGCGAGTTCCACGATCTGCCCGGCCGGCCCGCCAAGGAGAACAACTGGGGCCAGGACCGGGAGACGATGCGCAACGGGAGCTTCACGGGCATGCACCGGTTCATCCCCGAGGACTTCGGTGTGTCCGCGTCGATGGGCCCGATGGAGCTGTACCCGATCGAGCACCTGGTCCCCGCGGACCTGGCGATCGCAAGATTCCGTCGCCGGCTGATCGACAACGCGCAGCGCGTCGCCAGGCGAGAGGCGCCGCTCGGCCTGAACGCCAAGCAGCAACCCCGAGGGGACTACCTGGTGCTCGAGGGCGGCCGGTCATGGAAGGACCACTTCGGCACGTCCGAGATCATGAAGCAGTCCATCGCCGGCGATCTCTGAGAGGTCGCGTCGGATCGCCTCGCCATCGGTCGAGCCGATCGTCGCGCCGGACGTCGGGGGTGAGCCGGAAAACGGTTCGGCTCCGATCGTGTGACCCCTGGCGCAGGGCAACGGCATTCCGTGCATTGATACGAAACACACGTCTGCGATCACACTTCAGCGCGTAGGAAACAGAGATGCCGATGACGACATCACCGGTGGCCCGGCCGTTTCGCCTCACATTCGCCAAGGAGGCCGTCGCGGACCTCCGACGGCGGCTCGAGCTCACCCGCTGGCCCGACGAGCCGGACGCGCCGGGCTGGTCCTACGGGACCGACCCCGGCTACCTGCGCGAACTCGTCGACTACTGGCGCGACGGTTTCGACTTCGCCGCCGCCGAGCGGCGCCTCAACGAGATTCCGCAGTTCCTGACCGACATCGACGGCCTCGACGTGCACTACCTGCATGCCCGCGCGGCGAACGACGACGCGATGCCGCTGCTCGTGCTGCATGGCTGGCCGGGGTCGATCGTGGAGTTCCTGGACACCACCCCCCGCCTGAGCGAGCCGGAACGCTTCGGCGGCCGGGAGGAGGACGCCTTCCACGTCGTCGCGCCGTCATTGCAGGGGTACGGCGGGTCTCCCGCGGCGACGGCTCCCGGGATGTCCCCGCGCGCGATGGCCGGCCGCTTGGCGAGGCTGATGGCCGAGCTGGGCTATGACCGCTACATCGTGCAGGGCGGGGACTGGGGCAGCCTCATCGCCTGTCACCTCGCCGCCGACCACCCCGACCACGTCGTCGGGCTGCATCTGAGCATCGCCCAGCCGTTCCCTCCGCCGAGCGAGGCCGACCCGATGTCGCTCGTGGCCGAGCACGAGAAGCCGTGGATGGAGGCCAACGCCGAGCACGCCGCGAATGGTCTGGGCTACCACGCGATCCAGAGCACGCGGCCGCAGACCGTGGCGTACGCGCTCACCGATTCGCCGACGGGATGGTGCGCGTGGGTGCTCGACAAGTTCCACGTGTGGACCGACTGCGAGCGCGACGGCCGCCGGGACATCAGGAACGCGGTGTCGTGGGACGCCTTTCTCACGAACCTGTCGCTGTACTGGTTCACCGACACGATCGCCTCGGCGGCCCGGCTCTACCGGGAGCAGACGCTCGCGCAGGGCCGCGGCGAGGGCTCGGCCGGGCCGGTCACCGTCCCGACCGGAGTGGCGATCTATCCCGGCGAGATCGTCAAGTCGCCGCGGGCGTGGATGGAACGACGCTTCCCTGTCGCGCACTGGTACGAGGCGCCGTGCGGCGGGCATTTCGCCGCGCTCGAGCAGCCGGAGAACTTCGCCGAGGATCTCCGCCGTTTCCGCGCCGTGCTCGCGGCCTCGTGACGGAACGGCGCTCTGCCGGAGTCGGCATCGCCAGCGCCCTCATCTGCTACCGCC
>NZ_JBEXUE010000075.1:0-29048 GCF_040614275.1 Streptosporangium sp. NPDC006013 | reverse complement strand
GCCGGGCGGTGCGCCCGGCTCAGCGGGCGGCGGCGGCCGGGCGCGGGACCTGGGGGATGCCGGTCAGCCGGTTCTGCTCGCGCAGGGTGCGCAGGCGGTCCACCTCTGCGGTCCACTCGGCACCCCGAGGGGTGGCCTTGCCCTTACGGCGGCGGATCCGGTCGTCGTACGACTTGATGCCGAACGTCGCGCGCTGGTTGGCCTCGGCCGCGCGCAGAGCCTCGGTCAGCGCCCTGTCGAAGGCCAGCCCGGCGGCTCGCAGTTCCGGCACGGAAGCCAGATCGGCCTGCGCCCGGCGCAGGTCGGCCTCGGCCGCGCGCGCCTTCTCCAGAAGCTCGGGGAAGCCCTTCCCGACCTCCTGGTCAGCGTGGTAGCGAACCTCCGCCTCCCGGCTCACGCTCGGTCGGAAAAACGCCATCTTCTGCCCTCTCTCACCGGTCGCCGGGTCGCCTCCGGCAGGTCACCGGTCGTAGCCTACGCCGTTCATCCCCACCTCACGTACTCGGGATCAGCCGTACCGGGAGCCGGCTCGCGGTACGGGGCGTGCGCGGAACGGTGGTGAGCGGAGCGGGACGATCTGTCCGGCGCGCCCTCCTTTACGCAGTAAGGTCACCGGTGACAGGATGCCCCCATGCCTGCCAAGCGACCACCCGTCCCGCTCTCCAGGGAGCGCATCATCGACGCCGCCCTCCACATCGCCGACGGCCAGGGGCTCCGGCGCCTGACCATGCGACGGCTGGGCGACGCGCTCCAGGTGGAGGCGATGGCCATCTACCACCACCTGCCCCGCGGCAAGGACGCCCTCATGGACGCGCTGGCCGAGCATGTCACCACGGTCCACGTCGAGCCCGGCGAGAGCTGGCAGGAGAGCGCGAGGGCCTGGTGCCGGGCGAGCCGCGCCGCGCTCAGGGAGCACCCGGGGGTGCTGGCGCTGGCCCTGACCAAGCCCCCGAGGGGCCGGGCCGCGATCGCGATCAGGGAGCAGACCGACCAGCTGGCCGACGCGGGGCTGACCGACGCGGCCGGAGCGGTGCGGGCACTGAGGGCCTACGTCTTCGGCGCGGTGGCGGTGGAGGTGCAGCAGTCGGGCTGGGCCGAGCCCTCCGGCGACGAGAACGAGCCATGGCGCCCCCCTTCACAGGGAGGCGGCAGCCCCGGGGCGGACGCCGATTTCGAGTACGGGCTGGACGCACTCCTGGCCGGCCTGGGCACGCGGTAACCGGTAGGACGCGGAGGCCCACATCGATGCACGTCAGGAAGTTGTAACCGATCGTTTACCTGACTCGCGGCGTGTCGCGCTTGGCCGAATATCCTTATATGAGGCATGCTGTGTTATAGGTCACATCCCCTGATAAAGCCCTGACGGACTGGCCCTCTAGCAGTTCGTAAACAGTCCTAACGGGCTATGTCGCCGAGGTGCGATCGATCGCACACTTGATCTGCTTGATGTGCGAGCCTCGCTCTATCAGGGCTCGCATGGCCATATGTCAACATTCAGATGCTCGTCCCCCGTCATGCGTGGGAACGGAGACCCATCGGTGACGGTGCCCGCCGGATGTCCGATGCCCATCCCGTACCCGGCGTGACCCGGGCGAGCCGACACGAGAGATCCGGAGGCACGCCGATGTGCCCGCACGAGCCGTCCTGTCCGCCCGCTGAGGCGCTGGACCGCGAAGCCGCCCGCACCATGGCGGCCCACCCCGAGCAGGGCTGGAGCCTGCTCTGCAACGGTGTGGTGCTGTTCGAAGACACCGGCGAGCTCCTCCCCGACGGCGCCGTCATCGAGCCACACCGGCCACTGGCCGGCGTCGCCTGACGACACTCACACGGGCTCACACGGGCCCGGCCGCATCCTCGCGTCGAGCCATTCGGCGACCACCTCGCCCACCCTGGCGGGGTCCTTCCCGAGGTCGTGGCCCTGTCCCGGCAGCACGACCAGGCGCGCGGCATCCGCCGCTTCGGGCACGCCGAACGGATCGCGGTCTCCGTTCACCACCAGCACATCCACACCCGCCGCGCGCAGCTCCCCGGCGCGTGACCGCTCCGGCTTGCCCGGCGGGTGCAGCGGGAAGGCCAGCGCGACGACCACGCGGGCCCCGACCCGCCGGGCCGTACGGCAGGCGACCCTGGCCCCGTTGCTCCTCCCGCCCTGCGCGAGCGGCAGCCCCGGGTAGCGCTCGCGCAGGACGGCCACCAGCGTCTCCCACGCCTCGTCCTGTCTGGCCGCCGAGCCCGGCGCGCGGGCACCGCGCATCCGGAACGGCTGGAGCACCCGCGCGACGGTCCCGCCGGCCGCCGTCACGGCGTCCCGCACCGCCAGCAGGTCGGGGGCGTCCACTCCCCCGGCCGAGCCGTGGGTGAGCACCAGCAGGAAGCGCGGGGAGGCCACCTCGTCGATCTCCACCAGGGCCGGGCCGTGCGGAGTCGCGATCTCCAGGGGCGGGACGGTACCCGGGCGGGACATGGGCTCGGAGACGGACACGGATCTCGTCCTAACGACTGATGCCTGACGGCAGGGCGAAGGAGAACAATCGAAGGGTGCAGGACTACCAAGATATCCGCCAGGACATGCGGGCCACTCTCGAGGCCCGCCGTGATCTCGGGCCGGAGTACGAGACCGCCCTCATCGAGTCGTTCGTGTCCCGCCTGGACGCGACCATCACCCAGCGGGTGCGGGCCGAGATGCACGCCACCGGGATAGGCGGGACACCGCCGCGCAAGGCCGGGAACTCCTCGATCCCGATCGCGCTCGCCTCGATGGGCATGGGCATCCCGCTGACCGCCATCGCGGCGTCCGAGGCGGGCAGCGCCGGGTTGCTGCTGGCCTGGGGCGGCATCATCGCGATCAACGTCGCCCACGCCCTGAGCCGCCGGCGGGAGCGCGACTGACCGTTCCGGGCCCCGGAAGGAGCGGCGCGGGTTCCCTGAGCGACCAGCGTCCCGCCGGGTGCGCTCCGGTCACACCGGACACCGCCCCCGAAGCCCTGGCATGGACGTCCCAGGGGTTCAGACGTCGCGGCCCCGGCGGAGGCGGACCTCACCGGCGAGGTCGGCGTCGGCGCTGTCGAGGCCGTAGCGCCAAACGCGCTCGGCGTCCTCGCCGCGTCCTCTGAGCGGGAGCGTGCGGGCCAGGAGCTCGATGGCCAGCGCGCCGGTCTCGACGTCGCCGCCCTCCTCGATCGCACCGGAGAACTCGGCGCAGGCCAGCTCCAGGTGGGCGATGCCGAGCATCACCCGCAGCCTCGGCACCTCGGCCGCGTCCGGCACCGAGAGCGCCTCCAGCAGCACCTGGGCGGCCTCCCCCGGCTCACCCTCCTCGATGAGCGCCTCCGCCAGCCGCTGAGCGGCCCGAGGGGCGATCTCCGGGTCGCCGGTGGCCAGCGCGTCACGCAGCGACCGTTCGGCCTCCGCCGCGTCCGTGGCGAGCCTGGCGAGGGCCATGTGCGCCGACGGGACGTAGGCGGGGTGGCCGGCGCCCAGCGCGGCCTGCCAGGCGGCGCGGGCCTGGTCGGCCATCCCCGCCCTTTCGAAGCTCCCCGCGAGCAGGCAGGCGGCCTGGGCGGCGAACTCCGGGTGCCCTGTCGCCAGTGCGGTGCGCGCGGCCGCGCGGGAGCCCGGCACGTCTCCGCGCTCCTGGAGCACCACGGCGAGGCCCACCGCCGCCTGTGCCCGATCGGGCTCGTCGGGGTCGGCGGCCAGCTCCGCGAAGATCACGGCGGCGCCGTCGAGGTCGCCGGACTCGGCCAGTCTTCGCGCGGTGTCCAAGGGACGGGTGTCCACCTCAGGCATGCAGGGTCCTTCCCGGATACGGAGACGCCCCGAGCCTAACGACTCGGGGCGCCGTCCGTCCTCCCGCATTCCCTACGGATACGTGGTTCTCGCGAGACGCGGGCCGCGGTGCGGATCAGTCTTCGTACGCCTCCAGGGGAGGGCAGGAGCACACCAGGTTGCGGTCGCCGTAGGCCTGGTCGATGCGGCGGACCGGCGACCAGTACTTGCCCTCGCGCAGCGAGGGCAGCGGGTAGGCCGCCTCGGTGCGGGTGTAGGGGTGCTCCCACTCGTCGGCGACGAGGCTGCCGGCCGTGTGCGGGGCGTTGCGCAGCGGGTTGTCGACCCTGTCGTAGGCGCCGGAGGCGACCTTCTCGATCTCACCGCGAATCGCGATCATCGCCTCGCAGAACCGGTCGAGCTCGGCCAGGTCCTCGCTCTCGGTCGGCTCGATCATCAGCGTGCCGGCCACCGGGAAGGACATGGTCGGCGCGTGGAACCCGTAGTCGACGAGGCGCTTGGCCACGTCGTCGACCGTCACCCCGGTCTCCTTGGTGATCTGGCGCAGATCGATGATGCACTCGTGGGCGACGAGGCCGCCGCGGCCGGTGTAGAGAACCGGGTAGTGGGGACCGAGCCTGCGGGCCAGATAGTTGGCCGACAGGATGGCCTGCTCGGTGGCCGCCTTCAGCCCGTCGGCACCCATCATCCGGATGTAGGCCCAGGAGATGGGCAGGATGCCCGCGGAGCCGTACGGGGCGGCCGAGACCGGGCCGACCGCCGAGCCGCCGCGCAGCGGGTGACCGGGCAGGTAGTCGGCCAGGTGGGCGCGGACCGCGACCGGGCCGACACCGGGGCCGCCGCCGCCGTGCGGGATGCAGAAGGTCTTGTGCAGGTTGAGGTGGGAGACGTCCGCCCCGAACTCGCCCGGCCTGGCCAGGCCGACGAGTGCGTTGAGGTTGGCGCCGTCGACGTAGACCTGCCCGCCGGCCTCGTGCACCAGCTCGCAGACATCGACGATCGTCTCCTCGTACACGCCGTGCGTGGACGGGTAGGTCACCATGATCGCGGCAAGCCGGTCGCGGTGCTTTTCGATCTTCGCGACGAGGTCGTCGAGGTCCACGTTGCCGTTGTCGTCGCAGGCGACCACGGCGACGCGCATGCCGGCCATCACCGCGCTGGCGGCGTTGGTACCGTGCGCGGACGAGGGGATCAGGCAGACGTCACGATCCGACTCGCCACGCGCCGTGTGGTAGGCGCGGATCGCCAGGAGGCCGGCGAACTCGCCCTGGGAGCCGGCGTTCGGCTGGATCGACACGGCGTCATAACCGGTGACCTCGGCCAGCCAGCGCTCCAGCTCCCCGATCAGCTCGGCGTAGCCCGCCGCCTGGTCCTCCGGCGCGTACGGGTGCAGCCCGGCGAACTCCGGCCAGGTGATCGGCTCCATCTCGGTGGTCGCGTTGAGCTTCATGGTGCAGGAGCCCAGCGGGATCATCGACCGGTCCAGCGCGACGTCCTTGTCCTGGAGCCTGCGCAGGTAGCGCAGCATGGCCGTCTCGGAGCGGTGGCTGTGGAAGACCGGGTGGGTGAGGTAGTCGCCGACCCGCGCCAGCGCGCCGGGCAGCGCGTCGTGCGCGGCGGCGTCCAGGTCGGCCAGCACGGTGCCGCTGACCTCGAAGGCGGCCAGGACCTGCTCCAGATGGAGAACCTCGGTCCTCTCGTCGCAGGTGACGCCCACGTGGTCGGCGTCGACCAGGCGCAGGTTGACGCCGTTCTCCCGGGCCGCGGCGACGACTCCGGCGGCACGCCCGGGCACGCGGGCGAGCACGGTGTCGAAGAAGGTGTCGTGGACCACCTCGACGCCGCCCTGGCGCAGCCCCTCGGCGAGCACGACGGCGTGCCGGTGGATGCGGCGGCCGATCCTGCGCAGGCCCTCGGGGCCGTGGTAGACGGCGTACATGCCGGCGATCACGGCGAGCAGCACCTGCGCGGTGCAGATGTTGCTGGTGGCCTTCTCCCGGCGGATGTGCTGCTCGCGGGTCTGGAGTGCGAGCCGGTAGGCGGGGCGTCCCTCGACATCCTGGGAGACGCCGACCAGGCGGCCGGGCAGCTGGCGCTGGAGGCCGTCACGGACCGCCATGTAGGCGGCGTGCGGACCGCCGAAGCCGAGGGGGACGCCGAAGCGCTGCGAGGAGCCGACCGCGATGTCGGCGCCGAGCTCGCCCGGCGCGGCCAGGAGGGTGAGGGCGAGCAGGTCGGCGGCGGCGACCACCTGGGCACCGCACGCGTGGGCGGCGTCGGCGATGGCGCGGAAGTCGCGAATCCTGCCGCTGGCGCCGGGGTACTGCACGAGCACGCCGAAGCAGTCGGGGAGCCCTCCGGTGAAGTCGCTCTCGACCAGCTCGATGCCGAGCGGCTCGGCACGGGTGCGCAACACCGCCTTGGTCTGCGGCAGCGCGTCGGCGTCGACCACGAACACCTTCGACGAGGTGCGGCCCGCGCGGCGGGCCAGGGTCATCGCCTCGGCCGCGGCGGTGGCCTCGTCCAGCAGGGAGGCCCCCGCGACGTCGAGGGCGGTCAGGTCGGAGACGACGGTCTGGAAGTTGATCAGGGCCTCCAGCCGGCCCTGGGAGATCTCCGGCTGGTAGGGCGTGTACGCGGTGTACCAGCCCGGGTTCTCCAGGAGGTTGCGGCGGATGACACCCGGGGTGATCGTGTCGTGGTAGCCCAGGCCGATCATCGAGGTGAGCACGGTGTTACGCCCGGCGAGGACCCGCAGCTCGGCGAGGGCCTCGGACTCCCCTGCCGCCGGGGGCAGACCCAGCCGGGCGAAGGAGCGGATCGCCTCGGGCACGGCCACCGCGACCAGGTCGGCGACGGAGGCGAATCCGACCGCCTCCAGCATGCGGGTCTGGGCGGCGTCGTCGGGCCCGATGTGACGGGTCGCGAACGGCGGAGGGGCGAGTTCGCTGAGCGATGACAGATCGGTCATGAGAAGCCTCTCGGGCGGGGTGGAGACCGGTGCTGGGCGCGGGCATATGCCGGTTCTCCCCCTCTGTCATCACGACTGTCATCACGACGTGGTCGCTACCTGAGAGCTTCACCTGCCCTTGCCGGGAGGCTTGCACCGTCGGTGAGACGCACCTGGCGGGCGCGTCTGCTTTCCAGAGTTGCCTCGTCCGTGCGGTACAGGGTGCCTGAGAGATTCCGGGGAGGTTGCTCCTTCGGCGCCCCGATCGCGGTCGGGGTCTCTCCCGCACAGGGTCAACGGCGAATCCGAGTTTACCCGGTTCGTCGTGCTCTGCGACGACGGGCCAACTCATCGGCCTGATGATCGCCTAAAGGGCCTCCGCCCGACTCCGCGCGTTCGCCGGGAAGATCCGCGAGAGAGCCCTCCACCTCCTGCCACACCCGTCCCAGCGCGATACCGAAGACTCCCTGGCCCCCCTGGAGCAGGTCGATGACCTCGTCCGGCGAGGTGCACTCGTAGACGCTCACCCCGTCGCTCATCAGAGTGATCTGGGCCAGGTCGTTGACGCCCCGCTCCCGCAGGTGCTGCACGGCGATGCGGATCTGCTGGAGGGAGACACCGGTGTCGAGAAGGCGCTTGACAACCTTGAGGACCAGAATGTCACGGAAGCCGTACAGCCTCTGGGAGCCGGAGCCGTGGGCGGCTCTCACGGTGGGCTCGACCAGGCCGGTGCGTGCCCAGTAGTCGAGTTGCCGGTAGGTGATTCCTGCCGCCGAACAGGCCGTCGGCCCCCTGTAGCCGATGTCGGCGGGCACTTTCACCGGTTGCCCGTCGAACAGCAGACCCTCTTCACCCGCGCGCTGACGTGCCGACTGGCGCCGTTCCGGGTCATCCTGGTCGGCGTTTCTACCCTCGCCGCTGCTGACCGCCACGCGGACCTCCGGCTTTCTCTCATCCCACGGCCTGATCTGGGGGTTTACGCACGACCGCAGGTTTCACTTGCACCGTAGGACTGGGGCCAAGTCCAGTCAACGACCCCACCCGGCGCGTCGTGAAGCGTAAATGCACCGAAATTCCTACCCCGCGCGGCCGAAGTCCTCGGGCGTGATCGTGTCAAGGAACTCCCTGAACTTCTCCACCTCGTCCTCCTGGTCGTCAGGGATGATCACCCCTGCCTCCCGTACCACATCCTCACTCGCGAAGATACGTGCACCGGTGCGAAGTGCCAAGGCGATCGAGTCGGAAGGGCGCGCGCTCACCTCGACCCCGTTGGAGAACACGAGATCCGCGAAGAAGATACCGTCGCGTAAGGCGACGATGTTGACAGTGTTCAACCTGACTCCGAGCCCTTCGAGCACGTCCCGGAACAGGTCATGGGTAAGTGGCCGGGGTGGTGGTTCCTCGGCCTGGGCCATGGCGATCGCCGTGGCTTCCGTCATGCCGATCCAGATAGGTAGGTAACGCTCCCCATGCGTCTCTTTCAGCAGGACGATCGGCTGGTTGGAGGGCATTTCAACTCGAACGCCCACGACCTCCATCTGCAACACGGGCTGCTCCGTCTTCGCTGGATTCCGACCGGTTTGTTCAACGTAACACTCGTGGGGGTACGAGTGCCTGGTCAGGCTCTCACCGGCCCAGTGCCCCACGGACTCCGGAACGCAGCAACGAGGCGTGCAATTCCAGCAGGAGACCGGAGATCTCCCTCGCCGTCTCGTCCGCCTGGTCGATCGCGCCGGGGCCGCGACGGCGCAGCAGCGGGGCGACGGCCTGTTCCACCAGCCCCGCCTCGCGTTCCGCGGCGGCCTTGACCGCCCGCAGGTGGCGGGCACGCAGGCCGAAGGCGGCCAGGGCGCCCACACTGCGGGCCACGACCAGTGCCTCGGCGTCGTAGTAGCGGGCCACGGCGGCCAGCAGACCGTAGTCCTCCAGCTCGGTGAGGGTCTCCTCGTCGAGCTCGGCGGCGGCGAGGAACTCCTCGCGGGTGAGGCGGACCTCGGGGGGCGCGTCGTCGGGGACGGCGCGCGGCCGGGCCGCCGGGCGCTCCTCGCGGTCGGCCGCCTCCAGATGATCCTTGATCACGCGCAGCGGCAGGTAGCGATCACGCTGCTCGCTGAGGATGTAGCGGAGCCGCTCGACGTCGGCGTAGGTGAACTTGCGATAGCCGGAGGGACTGCGCTCCGGCTCGATCAGCCCCTCGCCCTCCAGGAAGCGAATCTTGGAGATGCTGACGTCGGGGAACTCGCCCTGCAGGAGAGCGAGCACCTCCCCGATGCTCATGTGCGCACGAGCGGCCTGCGAGCTCATCATCCTCCAGCGGCGCCGCGGGTGAGGAAGACGAGGCGGAACTTACCGATCTGCACCTCGTCCCCGCCGTACAGCGGGACCTCCTCGATGCGCTCACGATTGACGTACGTGCCGTTCAGGCTACCGACGTCGCGGACCGTGAAGACACCGCCGCCGCGCCGGTAGAACTCCACGTGACGGCGCGAGACCGTGATGTCGTCGAGGAAGATGTCGCTCTCGGGGTGGCGGCCCACGGTGGTGAGGTCGCTGTCGAGCAGGAACCGACTGCCGGCGTTGGGGCCGCGCATCGCGACCAGCAACGCGGTGCCGGCGGGCAACTGCTCAACGGCCTGCCGCTCGGCGAGAAGCGTCTCACCGGTCTCCGCCTCGTAGGCCTCGATCCCGGAGAGGGAGATCGTCGATGTGCTGTCTCCGGGGGTGTCGGACCTGGTAAGCGGCGACCCGCATCGTGAACAGAAACGGGCATCCTCAGGATTGGCATGACCGCACTGCGTGCAGTAGACGCTCGGCATCGATCGGCTCGGCCTCCTACCGCGAAGACGCGGCAACGGTGCTCAGTGATGCGCGCCTCGCTTCTTCGCTTCTCAAGTGTTTTCTCAGACTGCGAATGCCGCAACATACAGTGATGAGGCGCGAAGGTCAAGGTTGACGCTGAACCGCGGGTACGGTCGGTGACAAAGTTACAGGGGACGCTGCCCCTGGTCCATGGCGCCGCGCGGTATTTGTCGCGCGGGCCGCCTCAACCGCCGGCGGCCTCCTCCACCACCCGCGCCCAGCGCTCGATCAGGGTCTGGGCGGAGTCGACGTCGAACCCCTCGGCCCACAGGTGGGTCACCGCCTCGGTCGGGTCGGGCAGCACCAGGGTCCAGCTGCCGTCCTCCGCGACGACCCGCACCCCGTCGGTGGTGTCGATGCGGTGGTGCTCGGCGGCCTCGATGACCGAGCGCATCACCGCCCCCTTGGCCGCCCACGGAGTCGGCACGGTACGGCGCAGCAGCTTGGCCTCGGGTATCCTGGCGTCGATCTGGCTGAGCGAGAGCCGGGTCCTGGCGACCAGTCCGAGCAGGCGCAGGAACACCGCCAGGCCGTCCACCGTGGGGCCGAACTCGGGCACGATGAAACCACCGCGCCCGTCGGCCGCGAAGATCATCTCCGGACCCCTGGCGGCGGCGGTGAGCGCGTCGATCGCGGTGGACGTCCACTCGGCCTGGACCCCGTGGAACCTGCAGACCTGCTCGGCCACCCGGGTGGTGGTGACCGGCAGTGCCACCCTGCCGCCGCGGCGCTCGGCCGCGACCAGGTCGAGCACCACCAGCAGGGCGCGCTCCTCGCTGATCAGCTGGCCCATCTCGTCCACCAGCGCGACCCGCTCCCCCACCGGGTCGAAACGCACGCCGAAGGCCGCCCTGGAGGAGCTGACGAGCTCCGACAGGCGCTGCAGGTCGCGGCGGCGCTCGGCGAGGGTCTCGGTGGGCGAGGCGTCGTCCAGCCGGTTGTTGACGGTCAGCACGTCCACCCCGACCCGGCCGAGCAGGCTGGGCAGCACCAGCGAGGAGGTGCCTCCCGCGCAGTCGACCACGACCTTCATGTCGGCGTCGCGGACCCCGTTGATGTCGACCAGGCGTAGCAGCTCGTGCGTGTAGTCCTCCACCGCCCTGGCGGGGAAGCTCAGCTCGGCGATCTCGCCGGGGAAGGCGCGGCGGAACTCCTGCCGGGAGAAGACCCGGTCCAGCTTGCGCTGGGCCGGCGGCGACAGGTCCGCGCCGTGCTCGTCCATGAAGACGATGTCGACGCTCTGCGGGTCGCCGGGGGTGGTGCGCAGCGCGATGCCGCCTACCGCGTTCTCCCTGGCGGTGTGGAAGCGTGCCACGGGGAGCGGGGACGCCTCCAGGTCGAGCACGTTGATCGCGCTGGCGTTGAGGGCGCTGATCACGGCCCGCTTCAGCGCCCGCGCCGCGCGGGAGGAGTCGCGGGAGGTGATGACCGAGGCGCCCTTCTTCAGGGTGGTGGCGTAGGCGCTGGCGAGCCGCACGCACAGCTCGGGTGTGATCTCCACGTTGACCAGCCCCGAGACCCCACGGGGGCCGAACAGGTTGCGCTGGGCGCGCGGCTCCCAGATGACGCTGTTGTTGATCACCGCCCCGGCCTCGATGGTCTTGAACGGGTAGATCTTGACGCCGGAGGAGATGTACGCCTCGGCCTCGATGATGCACTCGTCGCCGATGACGGCGCCCTCCTCGACCCTGGCCGCGGTCATCAGGTCGGTGTTCTTGCCGATCACGCAGCCGCGCAGGTGGGCGCTGGGCCCGATGTAGACGTTGTCGTGGACGACCGCGCGGTGCAGGAAGGCCCCCTCCCTGACCACCGCGTTGCTGCCCAGCACGGTGTACTCGCGCAGCTCGGCCCCCGCCTCGACCTTGGCGTAGTCGCCGACGTAGAGCGGGCCCTTGAGGACGGCGTCGGTGTCGACCGAGGCTCCCTCGGCCACCCAGACGCCCGGCGAGACCTCGAAGGCGTCGATGTCGACCTTGACCCGGCCCGACAGGACGTCGGCCTGGGCCTTGAGGTAGCTCTCGTGGGTGCCGACGTCCTCCCAGTAGCCGTCGGCCACGTAGCCGTACAGCGGGGCTCCGCGCTCCAGCAGCCGGGGGAACACGTCTCCCGACCAGTCGACGGACTCCCCCGCCGCGATCTCGTCGAGGACCTCGGGCTCCATCACGTAGATGCCGGTGTTGACGGTGTCGGAGAAGACCTGGCCCCAGGTGGGCTTCTCCAGGAAGCGCTCCACCCGCCCCTGGTCGTCGACGATGACGATGCCGAACTCCAGCGGGTTGGGAACGCGCTTGAGCCCGATCGTGACCATCGCGCCGTTCTCGCGGTGGAAGCGGATCATGTCCGTCAGGTCGATGTCCGTCAGCGCGTCGCCGGAGATGACCAGGAAGCGGTCGTCGCGCAGCCGGTCCGCGGCGTTCTTGACGCTGCCCGCGGTGCCGAGCGGCGTGTCCTCGGTGGCGTAGTACAGGCTCATGCCGAGCTCGTCGCCGTCGCCGAAGTAGTTGCGGACCAGGGCCGCCAGGAACTGCACGGTGACCACCGTCTCGGTGAAACCGTGCCGTTTCAGGAGGCGCAGCACGTGCTCCATGATCGGCCGATTGATCACGGGCAGGAGAGGCTTGGGCTGGTTCGCGGTCATCGGCCGGAGCCGTGTACCCTCCCCGCCCGCCATGACGACGGCCTTCACAGATCACCTCTTAAGGCGTTTGGCCTCGCTTGTCAGCTGACGCACCTGTACCCAATACAGCACTCCGGACCACCAGTACAGACCTGTGCCCCAGATCGCCAGGGACCAGCCGACGATCCGGGCGGGATCGGCGTACCAGGCGTCGTGGTGGGCGAGGAAGAGCAGGGGGAAGGCGTAGAGGAGGTTGGCTGTGGCGGCCTTGCCGAGGAAGTGCACGGGCAACGCCGGGCCGTAGCCGAGGCGGCGCAGGATGAGCGGGATGCCCAGCAGCATCACGTCGCGCAGCGGGATGGCCAGTGCCAGCCACCAGGGGATGATCTCGCGCATGGCGAGGCCGAACAGGGTGGCCAGGATGTAGAGCCGGTCGGCCAGCGGGTCGAGCAGGCGGCCGAGCCGGCTGGTCTGGTTCCAGGCGCGGGCGATCTTACCGTCGAGCCAGTCGGAGAACCCCGCCAGCATCAGCAGCGCGACGGCCCAGCCGTCGGCCTTCGGGCCCAGCACCAGCCAGAGGAAGACCGGCACCCCCAGAAGCCTGGCCAGGCTCAACGCGTTGGGAACCGTCCAGATTCGATCTTCGGCTCCCGATGCTTCCGGATTCACCGGTCTGTCTCCCTCCCCGTGCCTGATGCCGACCCTACCCGTGCGGGGCTCACACGGACCGTACGGCCGTCCGGCGGGGGCACGGGCGCCGGGGCGTCAGGCGCGGGACCAGGGGGCGCCCAGGGGCGCGACAGGGCCCGGGGAGGCGGCCGGAGGGAGGCGGGAGGAGTGCGGGGAACCACGCCGCCGCGGCCGTGCGGCGGCGTGGTTCCGATCGGCGGCGTCACCCGATCCGGGCGGCGCCGTCCGGATCAGGAGCGGCGCACGGCGGCGCCGGGGGACCAGGCCCAGACGAGCACGGCGACGGTCATCCCGAACAGGGCCAGCCCGCTGGGGACGTGGGTGCCGAGCGCCTCCCAGCTGAAGTGCTGTGCCATACCGACCAGGAAGAGGCCGACGCTGGCCAGCGCCGGCCAGCCGGCACCTCGCCCGGGACGCCAGACCATGGCGGCCACGACGATCTGCAGCAGCGCGATCAGATGCACCACCATCCCGGCCAGTACGTGGGTCTCGGCCAGCGCCTCCCCGCCGCGCACCGCCTGGCCGGCGAACGAGGCGGCGGCGATGAGGCCGGCCGCCTGGGCGACGACCAGGATGCGCAGGCCGTACAGCAGGCCCGCGGGGACCAGGCGATCCTCCGTCGGTTTCCGCGGGGAGATGACCTCCTGCATGTGATGTGTCCTTACCTTGGATGACTGGTTCGGAACACATCGTGGCCGCGGGGCATCCACCCGGTCGTCACCCTGGGGGCTGACCTCGCCGTCCACCTCTTGGCGGATTCTCCGTCCGGTGCGCGTTCACCCCTCGAGGGCACCGCCTCCCGCGCGGCCGAAAATCGTATCGGATGACGCGCGCGACGCCCCGGCGCACCCCTTACGCTTCACAGCATGACCAATGACACCACGCTCTTTCTTGGGCAGTGGATTCGCTCGCCGGGCACCGTCGGAGCGGTGGCGCCGAGCTCGCGGCGGCTTGCCGAGGCGGTGGCCTCGCCGGTCCCCCACCGGGGAGATCCGGTGATCGTCGAACTCGGCCCGGGCACCGGTGTGTTCACCGCGGAGATCCAGCGCAGGCTGGGAGGCCGGGGGCACCACATGGCCGTCGAGATCAACCCCAGGCTGGCCGATTTCCTCGCCGCCAGGAACCCCGGGGTGGACGTCGTGACCGATGACGCGGCACGGCTGCCTCAGTTGCTGCGGGAGCGTGGTCTCGCCAGGGCCGACGTGATCGTGAGCGGGCTCCCCTGGGCCGCGTTCTCCGACGAGACACAGGGCCGCCTGCTGGACGCGGTCACCGCGATCATGGGTCCGCACACGGCCTTCACCACCTTCGCCTACAGCTTCGCCAAGCACCTTCCTCCCGCGCGGCGTTTCAGGAAGCGCCTGATCGACACCTTCGAGGAGGTCGTCGCGGGCCGCACGGTGTGGGGCAACGTACCGCCTGCCTTCGTCTACCACACGCGCAGGCCGCGCCTGGACGCCGTCCAGCAGAACTGATCCCCGCGTCCCGGTGGCCCTGGAGGCTTACCGAACTTCGTTCTACGATTGCACGCGCAACTAGAATGGAGTTGGTCACCGTGGACTTCACACTTCCGGAGAGCGCCCTCGCCGTCCAACGCGGCGTCGGCGACATCTGCGCGCGCTACGACCTGGACTACTGGCAGCGGTGCGAGAGCGAGAAACGCTGGCCGGAGGAGGTCTGGCAGGATCTGGCCAAGGGCGGCTGGCTCGGCCTGGCCGTGCCCGAGGAGTACGGAGGCGGCGGTCAGGGCCTGCTGGAGCTGGCCGTGGCCACCGAGACCCTGTCGGCCTCCGGCTCGGCCGGCGGTTCGGCGTTCACCTACGTGCTCACCCCCGGGTTCGGCGCCATGACCCTGGCCAGGCACGGCAGCCCCTGGCAGCGCGACGAACTGCTGCCCAGGCTGGCCACCGGCGAGCTGGAGACCTGTTTCGCGCTGACCGAGCCCGACGCCGGGTCCAACGCCCTGGGCATCTCCACCTCCGCCCGTCGCGACGGGGCGGAGTTCGTCGTCAACGGCCAGAAGATCTGGATCACCGGCGTGCAGCGCGCCACCTGGATGCTCCTGGTCACCCGGACCATCCCGGCCGCCGAGGCCAAGCCCCGCACCAACGGCCTGACCGTCCTGCTGGTGAACGTCCCCGAGGCCGTCGCGGCCGGCCGGCTCTCCTTCCAGCCGATCCCGAAGATGGGCGCCAACACCACCCCGTCCAACATGGTCTTCATAGACGACCTGCGGGTCCCGGAGAGGAACGTGGTCGGTGAGGTCGACCAGGGCGCGCTGGTGCTGTGGGACATCCTCAACCCCGAGCGCGTCCTGCTGGCCGCCTCCGCGCTCGGCGGCGCCGAGGTGGCGCTGCGGGTGGCCGTGCAGTACGCCAAGGAGCGCGAGGTGTTCGGCCGTCCGATCGGCGCCAACCAGGCCATCGCCTTCCCCCTCGCCCAGGTCAAGGCCAAGATCGAGCTGGCCAGGCTGATGCTGTACAAGGCCGCCTGGCTGTTCGACAGGCAGTTGCCCTGCGGCACCGAGGCCAACATCGCCAAGCTGACCGCCTCCCAGGCGGCCTGGGAGGCGGCCGACCACGCGTTCCAGACGCATGGCGGCATGGCCTACTCGCTGGAGTACCCGGTGGCCCGCCTGCTGGCCGACGCCCGCATCGGCAAGGTCGCCCCCGTAACGGAGGAGCTCCTGCTCAACTACCTGGCCACCCAGGTGCTCGGACTTCCCAGGAGCTTCTGACCTGATCGCCGGGTGCGCCCCGCCCGGCCGGAGCCGGGCGCACCCCCTATTTGAAAGCCTCCGCGAGACGGGCCGCGGCGTACTCGCGCGCCTCGGTCGCCTGGTCGAAGAAGCCCGGCAGGCCGAAGAAGCCGTGGATCGCCCCCTCGTACCTCCTGACCTCGACCGGCACCCCGGCCGCGGCCAGCTGGGCGGCGTATTCCTCGCCCTCGTCACAGAGCGGGTCGCACTCGGCGGTGATCACCGTCGCCGGGGCCAGACCGGCCTTGTCGGCCAGCCGGACGGGAGCCAGCCGGGGGTCGACCGGATCACCGCCGTACTGCGCGACGAACCAGGCCATCTCGTCGGCGCCGAGCCCGAAGCCGCCGGCGTAGGCGCGGTAACTCCCGGTGTCCATGGCCACGTCGGCTATCGGGTAGACGAGCAGCTGGTGGGCCAGCCCGAGCCCGGCGTCCCTGGCCTGCCAGGCGGCCACGGCGGCCAGGTTGCCCCCGGCGCTGTCGCCGCAGACCGCGATGCGCTCGGGGTCGACCCCGTAGACGCCGGGGCGGCCGAAGACGTCCTGGACGACGCTCCAGGCGTCGTCGGCCGCCGCGGGGAAGGGGTGGTCGGGGGCGAGCCGGTAGTCGACCGAGATCACGACCGCCCCGTTGCGCACCGCGAGGTCACGGCCGAGGGCGTCGTTGCGGTCGACGCTGCCGAAGACCCAGCCTCCACCGTGAAAGTAGACGATCCCCGGGAGGGGACGGTCGTCCTCCTCCGGCCGGTAGACGCGGACCGGCACGCCCGCGACGACGTCATCCCTGACCAGCGGGAGCGGGATGATCGGACCACGTTGCTCGGCGAAGGCGTCGAGGGCCCGCATCGCGACGATCGCCTCGGGGGTGAGTGTGGAGAGCGGGACACCGAGGTCCGTCTGGAAAGTCTTCAGGTAGGCCTCGGCCTGCGGGTGCAACGGCATGATCGGCACTTTACCCGCCGGGTCCGGCCGGCCACGGGAGGCGTCGAGGTGTCAGTGTCGCCCCGCCGGAGGCGCCCGGCCGCCAGGGCGGAGAGGGCACACCTCCGGCGACCCGAAACTCCGGAATGACGGAAAATCTCTCGAACGGCGGGCCCACCACTCAGAACGAACGTGATTCTTATTCGCTTACTTTCCTCGCATCATATTGCTCGGTCACACAAAATAACGCTCTAATTACGGATAGTTAGCCTTCCCCCCGTATTGTCGAGAAACGGTTGTGACGCCTACCTGGTGATGGAAGACTTAAATTTCGAGTGATCAGGTGAGCCGGGGCTACCGGTCGCTCGTCACCCGGAGCCGTCAGGGAGGTGGATCTGCGTGATCGGACTTTGAGCCGATCAATTAGGGTGGGTTCGTTAAATGTCTTTGAATCCGCGTCTCGTCAAGGAAAGCTTCGCCGTCGTCGAACCTGTCGCGGACAAGGCCGCGGCATACTTCTACGGACGTCTGTTCGCCGAAAGCCCGCACCTGCGGACGATGTTCCCTCCGGCGATGGACGTACAGCGCGACCGCCTGTTCGGCGCGCTGACCAGAATCGTCTGGAGCCTGGACAGTCCCGACAGCCTGGCCTCGTTCCTGGGTCAACTCGGCCGCGACCACCGGAAGTACGGGGTGCTCGCCGAGCACTACACCGCGATCGGCAACGCGCTCCTGGCCACGGTCAGGCGCTTCGCCGCCGAGATCTGGACCCCCGAGATAGAGGCGGCATGGACCGCCGCCTACACCGCCGCCGCCAATCTCATGATCGAATCGGCCGAGTCCGACGCGGGGGTGTCCCCCGCCTGGTGGCTGGCCGAGGTGATCGACCACGAACTCCGCACCCCGGACATCGCGGTGATCACCTTACGGCTCGACCAGGACCTGCCCTACCTGCCCGGTCAGTACGTCAGCGTGCAGACCGCACGCTGGCCACGCGTCTGGCGCACGTTCTCCATCGCGAACGCACCCCGGGACGACAACACGGTCCGCCTGCACGTCCGCGCGGTCTCCGGCGGCTGGGTCTCCACCACGCTGGTCCAGCGCACCCGGATCGGAGACAACCTGATGCTGGGACCCCCGATCGGCACCATGGTTCCCACCGACTCCGGACGCGACATCCTGTGCGTGGCCGGCGGCACCGGCCTGGCACCGATCAAGGCCATCCTGGAGCATGTGATCGGCTCCGGTCGCCGCCCCAACATCCACCTGCTCCACGGCGCCCGCACCGTCGGGGAACTCTACGACCTGACCGACCTGCTCCGGATGGCGTCGGCCTTCCCGTGGCTGCGGGTGCTCCCCGTGGTCTCCGGACAACCGGGGTACGACGGCATGCGGGGCCAGGTGGCCGAGGTGATGGAGCGGTTCCATTCCTGGTCCGACCACGAGGCCTACGTCTGCGGCCCGACCTCCATGGTCAACGAGACGGTCCGCCGGCTCCAGCGGGGCGGGATGCCCCTGGCCCACATCCACCGGGACATCGTGCAGGGCGAGCCTTGACCGACAATCAGGATTAATCCCCCAAAGTGATCACGCAAATTCCACAGAGCCCGGCGGGACACGGTACGGCATGGCAGCATGAGGCCCAATCCGAAAGGAGATGGTCATGCACGACTGCCCCCCTCACAGCCCGTGCCCCCCTCTCGACCGCCACCCCCGTTCCCCTCTCGACCGCTACCCCCGTTCCCCGCACGAATCCGCCCCCGGTCCCCTCCACCGGCGGCGGGCCCTCCGGCGGGCCCTCCACGGTCAGGGCCACGCCCGCCTCCGGCATGCGGCCACCCCCGGCCGCGGCACCCGCCCCTCGGGCGCACCGGCCGTGCCCGCCCCGCGCCACACGGCGCTCTGAACCGATGGCCAGACCCGTCACGCTGGTGACCTTCATGCTTCCCGCCCCCCTGCGGCACTGGGCCGGCGAGAGCACCGAGGTCCGCGTCTTCGCCGTCGCCGACCATGAGGACGGCGACCCCACGCTGGGTTCCGCCCTCGACACGCTCCGCCGTACGCACCCGTCTCTGGAGCAGCGGCTCCGCGACGACTACGGGAGCATCCGCCGCCACATCAGCATGTTCGTCTGCGGCGAGAACGCCCGGCATCTCGGCGGCCTCGACTGCGCGCTGCCCCCGGGGGCCGAGATCCTCGTCCTGCCCACCCTCTCGCGCCGCCAGGAGACCACGAGCTGACCCGCCCGCACCCCGGACCACGGTCCATGTGAGACCTCAGGCAGCGGGCCGAAGACCCGGCGGGCGGCAGGACCTAGGGTGCGACCCTGCCGCCGGCCACGAAGGCCTCGTGCGTGAGGGGCATCAGCGCCGCCCAGGCGGCCTCCATCTTCTCCGCCACCATCTCGATCTCACGCTGCGGGAACGAGGGCACCTTGGCCTGCTCGTTCTTGGTGCGCAGGGAGAGGAAGTGCATGAGCGAACGGGCATTGCAGGTGGCGTACATCGAGGAGAACAGCCCGACGGGCAGCACCGCCCTGGCCACCTCGCGGGCGATGCCGGCCTCCAGCATCTCCCGGTAGGCGGCGTAGGACTGCCGGTAGGACGCCTCCATCACCTCGGTAACGACCTTGTGCTGCTCGGCGCTGCCCTCGGCGAAGACGTACTTACCCGGCCGGCCTTCCTGAACCAGCTTCCGCTCCATCCCCGGAACATAGAAATTGGGCTGAAGCTCGCGATAACGCCCACTTTCCTCGTTATACGACCATCCGACCCTATGGCGGTGAAATTCACGGAAGACGAAGATCGGCGCGCTGACCAGGAAGGTCATCGAGTTGTGCTCGAAGGGGCTGCCATGCCGGTCGCGCATCAGGAAGTTGATCAGCCCCCTGGACCGCGCGGGATCCTTGCCGACCTCCTCCAGCGACTGTTCCCCCGCGGTCGAGACCCGCGCCGCCCAGAGCACATCGGAGTCGGACGCGCTGTGCTTGACCAACTCCACGGTCACGTCGTCAAGGAAACGTGCCTCTGCCTCATCGCCCGTCAACTGAATCCCCCTCATCGCCTCACCGGTCGCGCATATCGTAGACCGTAGCGGCACGGGTACCGCTCACAGCCGGTAGATCCGGCGGGCGTTGCCTGAGCCGATCATCTGGGCCACCCGGACGGCGTCCGAGGCGCTCCACTCGCCGTCCGCCAGTCGCGCGGCGAGCGCCCCGGCCAGCCCTCGCCGGTAGTGCAGGGCTCCAAGGTGGCAGGTCTCCGCCACGCCGTGGCCGCCGGAGCCGAACAACTGCTTGTGGAACGGTGCCAGTTCGAGCAGTTCCGCCATGACCGCGGCCGAGCCCGTGGCGCTGCGGGTCAGTGCCGCGCCCACGTCGACGTAGACATGCGGAAGCACACCGGCGAGGTAGGCCGCCCGGCGATGGAACGGGTGACAGTGCAGCAGGACGACGGGCACACCCACCGGCTGCACGGCCATGATGAAGCCGGTCATCGGTGCCGGACCCGTACCGTACCGGCCGGGGACCGCGCGGCCTTCGACGGCGTCGGGAGTCCCGAAAGCGCCGACATCCACGCGACCGCCGTGAACCGCACGACCGCCGCGACCGGCATGGGCCCCCTGGCGCGCGCCGCCGTAGTGGGGGTGACCGGTGTGGAACTGCAGCGGCCGCCCATACTCCCTGGCCACGTCGACGGCCGTCCAGAGCAGGTGGCGCAGGAGCACCTGATCGATGAGCCGCTCGCCCGGGCAGGCCAGCCGCCGGGTGGCCGCCGCGATCACCGCTCCCCGGCTCGGCCTGGCCGGGTCGAGATGGAGCCCGGATCTGTGGGCCGTGACCGACTTCAGCGCGACGGCGCGGACGGCCCGCGCGGCGAGGCTCTGGGCAAGGGCCGAGATGTAGGAGACCCCCGAGACCGCGGTCCTGGCCACCTCCTCCTCGGCCCGCTCGATGTGGACGACCCGCGCGGTGCCGGCGCCACCCGCCTGGCCCATCTCGGCCGGAGGCAGCACCTCGGGCCTGCCGAGGTCACCGTCGAGATCACTGTCGAGGTCACCGTCCAGGCCGTCGAAGCGGTCGAATCCGTCGAATCCGTCGAACAGGAAGGTGGCTATCCCCGCGGCGCCCAGCAGTCGCCGGTTCACCTCGGTGGCGCCCAACTCCGCCCTGCGGGCCAGGTACACGGCCGGCGGCACGTGCGGGGCGAGACCGAGGACGGGCGCGCACCAGCGACGGACCGCGGTGCCGACGGGGGTGTCGAAGTGGGTGGTGCCCGGGGGCGCCGGAGTTCCCGCGTCGCTGAGCAGCGTCTCGAACCGGGCCCTGGTCAGGTCGTCACGGCGTACGCCGTGACAGTTCTGGTCGACCAGCGGCGCCAGCAGCGCCTCCCGTACGGCGTCGGGCAGCTCGACGGGCAGCACACCGTCCGACCTCATGCCCGCTCCTCCCCCGGTCGCGGGGGCGACGGCCAGGTCCGGCCGTCACCCCTGCGGTCCCTACGACGGGGAGAACCCTGTGACTCCTCCGCTTCCCGAAGGGAGCGGCTCCTCGCCTCTCTCGGCCGAGGTGGGCGACGGCCAGGCTCTGGCCGTTTCGAACCCGAGAACCGTAGCGGAGAAGCGATTCACCTGCCGGGTGAACCCGGCGATCCCCTCGCTGAACATGATGGTCACCCGAGGTGAGGGCCGGGTTCGAAATACCGCTTCTTTACCCGGACGTGCGGCAGAGCCGGAGAACGTTGGCGATGATCTTCGCTCCCGCGCCTCCCTCCGCGGTGAGGATCGACTCGGGGTGGAACTGCACGGCGAAGCGGCGCCGCTCCACGTCCTCGATCGCCATCACCGCGCCGTCGGGGGTGAGCGCGGTGGCGGTGAAACCGGCGACACCCGGCCGCTTGACGTGGACCGAGTGGTAGCGCGCGGCGGTGAACTCCTCGGGGAGCCCGTCGAGCAGGGCGCTGTCGCCCAGCCGCCGGACCCGGCCACGCTTGCCGTGCTCGGGGTAGGACAGCAACTCCAGCGTGCCGCCCGCCTGCTCCACCATGCCCTGCAGTCCGAGGCAGACGCCGAACACCGGCAGGTCGCGCTCGTAGAGGGCGTCGATCAGGGCGGGGAGCCCGAAGTCGGAGGGCCAGCCGGGGCCCGGCGACAGCACCACCAGGGACGGCGCGATCTCGTCGATCATCGTGACGGGGAAGCCGTGCCGGAGCGTGACGACCTCGGCGCCCTGCTGGCGGAAGTAGTCGGCGAGGGTGTTGACGAAGGAGTCCTCGCAGTCGACGAGCAGGATCTTCATCCCGCTTCCCGGCGGCGCCGCGGCCACCTGGGGCTCGGCCTGCTCCTGCGGGGTCACGCCGACCGCCGCCAGAGCACCCAGCAGGGCGCTGGCCTTGAGCTCGGTCTCCCGCTCCTCGGAGGCGGGGTCGGAGTCGAACAGCAGCGTGGCCCCGGCCCTGACGGTGGCGACCCCGCCGCGGATCTGCGCGGTGCGCAGGGTCAGGCCGGTGTTCATCGAGCCGTCGAAGCCGATGTAGCCGACCGCTCCGCCGTACCAGCGGCGGGTGGTGGCCTCGTGATCCTCGATGAACTGCATGGCCCAGGTCTTGGGGGCACCGGTGACGGTGACGGCCCACATGTGGGTGAGGAAGGCGTCGAGCGCGTCGAACTCCGGCCGCAGCCGGCCCTCGATGTGGTCGACGGTGTGGATCAGCCTGGAGTACATCTCGATCTGGCGCCGCCCGATCACCTGGACCGTCCCCGGCACGCAGATGCGCGACTTGTCGTTGCGGTCCACGTCCGTGCACATGGTCAGCTCCGACTCCTCCTTGACGCTGGACAGGAGGGTGCGGATCGCGTCGGCGTCCTCGACCGGGTTGCTGCCCCTGGCGATGGTGCCGGAGATGGGGCAGGTCTCGACACGGTCGCCGCTGACCCGGACGTACATCTCCGGGGAGGCGCCGACCAGGTGCTCGCCCTCGCCGAGGTTGAACAGGAACTCGTACGGTGCCGGATTGACCTGGCGCAGTTCCCGGTAGAAGGCCGCCGGGTCGGCGCAGGGCGCGTGGAAGACCTGACCGGGAACGACCTCGAACAGGTCGCCCCGGACGAACTTCTCCTTGGCCGCGGCCACCACCTGGGCGTAGGAGCCCTTCTCGGGGTCGGCCGGGAGTTCGGACGGCGCGGGGGGCAGCGGTACGACCTCCCCCTCGCGGGCCAGTCCGTGGGTGGAGAGGCCGTCCACCGTGAACTCGTAGCGGAACTCCTTGCTGGTCTCCCGCTTGCGGTCGATCACCATCACCCGGTCGGGCAGGTGCAGCACGAGGTCGCGCTGGTCGGCGCCCCGCGGCAGGACCTGCCTGATCGGCTCGAACTGGAAGGCCAGGTCGTAGCCGAAGGAGCCGTACAGGCCCAGGTGCTCGTCCTCGCCCTTGAACACGGCGATGACCTCGCGGATCGCGGTGAAGACCGTGGGACGGCGGCTGCGCATCTCCTCGGGGAGGATGTCCTCGGACTCCGCCACGTGCACCTCGACGAAATCGCCTGTCGGCTCCTCGACGGGCTTGCCCGCCGCCAGCAGGCAGGACACCACGGCGGGCAGCACCACCCTGCCGCGGGCGTTCAGCGCGCGGGCGGAGATCCTGCGTCCCCTGGCCACGATCTCCAGGCAGGGATCGACGTAGGCGAGGTGCCATCGGCTGTAGCGGCCGGGATACTCCATCCCGGAGGAGAGCACTCCACCACGGCGCTCGCCGAGCGTCGTGACGACGTCCTCAAGCACCGTCTCCGGCACGTCGGACGCGGTGACCTCGATCCCCACGCCGCCGGCGGTGGTATATCGGCTCGTCTCCACTGCGTTATCGCCCCTTTGATTTCCCTGATGCCCAGAGGGAGCGGACGCAGAAAAGGCCGCCTCCCTGGGCGGCCGTCTGTCTGCTCGCGAATGCGAAACCTGCGCCGCCTAGAAGCGGCGCCACCACCGAAGGGCAACCGGGTATCGCATGTCGCCACAGTACCGGCGACGACCGTGATCATGCAACGTGGCCACGCGACGGCCTCGCCCCCGGGCCTCGAACCGGGGCCGAGCACGAGGATGGCGAGCCTCACAGCGACACACCCTGGCCGTCAGAGCCATGTTCTGTTACCAGTTAGTAGGTATGGAGCGGCGTGAGGAGAGCACATGTCGACGATCACATGGCCGCGGCCGGCCGTGCATCGGGTCGCGATCCAGCGCGACCTGCCGGTACCGATGCCCGACGGGGTCACACTGCTGGCCGACCGCTACGTTCCGACCGGCGCCGTGCGGCCGCCCACGATCCTGATCCGCTCGCCGTACGGAAGGCGCGGCGTGTTCGGGCTGGCCTTCGGCCGCGGCTTCGCGCGGCGCGGATTCCAGGTCGTGATCCAGAGCTGCCGGGGCGGGTTCGGCTCCGGCGGCCTGCTCGACCCGCTCGGCGACGAGCACGACGACGGCCTGGCCACGCTGTCCTGGCTGCGCGGCCAGACCTGGTACGGCGGGAACCTGGCCATGCACGGCCCCTCCTACCTGGGCTACGCCCAGTGGGCGATCGCCCCTTTCGCCGGGCCCGACCTCAAGGCCATGGCCACCTCGGTGACCGCCTCCCAGTTCCGGGACGCCGCCTACGTGGGCGGGGCGTTCGCCCTGGAGTCGTCGCTGATGTGGACCACGCTGACCGCCGCCATCGACGGCCCTCTCGGCGGGGCGGGCGCGCTGCTCGCCCCGCGCAGGACGCGGCGCGCGGCCCTGTCGGGGCGCCCGCTCGGGGAGTTGGACAGGCTGTCCGCGGGCAGGGGCATGCCGTTCTTCCAGGATCTGCTGGCCCACCACGCCGAGCCCGCGGCCTACTGGGGCAGGCGTGACTTCTCCGCCTCGGTGGGCGGGGTGGAGGCCGCGGTCACCATGGCCGGCGGCTGGTACGACGTCTTCCTGCCGTGGCAGATCAAGGACTACGCGGCGATGCGGGCCGCGGGGCGGCGCCCGTACCTGACGATCGGCCCCTGGTATCACGCGGACGTGCGGCACAGCCGGGTGGCCAACGCCGAGGCGCTCGCCTGGTTTCGGGCGCACCTGCTCGGCGACCCTTCGGGGCTGCGCGAGCAACCGGTCCGGCTGTACGTGACGGGCGCGAACGAGTGGCGCGACTACCCCGACTGGCCGGTTCCCCGGATGCGGGAGCAGCGCTGGCACCTGCGGCCCGGCTTCGCCCTCTCCCCCGGCGGCTCCAGCGGCCCCGGCGACGCCGAACCCGGCCGTTTCCGCTACGACCCCGCGCACCCGACGCCCGCGCAGGGCGGCCCGGTACTGCTCGGCAACTCCGAGCCGCGCGACAACCGCAGGCTGGAGGCCCGGCGCGACGTGCTCGTCTACACCGGCCCCGAGCTACGGCGGGACACCGAGATGATCGGCCCGGTCTCCGCCGAACTGTACGTCCGCACCGGCAGCGAGCACTGCGACGTGGTGGTCCGGGTCTGCGACGTGCATCCGGACGGCGCCTCCTACAACGTGTGCGAGGGCGTGCGCCGCCTGGCTCCCGGCGCCCCGGTCGCCGGGGATGACGGGATCCGCCGGGTCGGGGTGGACCTGTGGCCGATCGGCCACAGGTTCCGCCGCGGCCACCGGATCCGCCTGCACGTCGCCGGCGGCGCCTATCCCCGGATCGCCCGCAACCTCGGCACCGGCGAGCCCCTGGGCACGGGCAGCGCGATGGTCACGAACGACTACGAGATCTTCCACGACCCGGCCCACCCGTCCGCGGTCGTGCTCCCCCTCGTCCCGGACTGACCTCGCCCGGCCTCACATCACCCGCCGTCGCGGGCGTGCCGGCGACCGCCCGCCTTCAACGGGTTCCGCGACGAGGCCCCGGAGACGACCTCGGCCCGGTTCCTCCCGGGAGGCCGGTGAGGGTCCCCGGCCCGCGTACTAGGGTCGGGGGATGCGCGCGGCCAGGTTGATGTCGTTGGTGCTGCTGCTCCAGGCTCGGGGCCGGATGACCGCGATGGAGCTCTCCCGGGAGCTGGAGATCTCCGAGCGGACCGTCCACCGTGACGTGCTCGCCCTGTCGGAGGCCGGCGTGCCGGTCTACGCCGACCGGGGGCGGGGCGGCGGCTACCGGCTGCTGGACGGATACCGCACCCGCCTCACCGGGCTGGACCGCGCCGAGGCCGAGGCGCTGTTCCTGTCGGGCGTGCCCGAGGCGCTGCGGGAGATGGGACTGGGCGAGGTGGCCGCCACGGCGCGGCTGAAGGCCTCGGCCGCGCTCTCCCCCGGCCTGCGGGACGCCCCCGCGACCGCCGCGCAACGCTTCCACCTGGACGCCCCCGGCTGGTTCGCGAGCGAGCGGCCTCCCCCTACCGCACTGGCACCGCTGGCCAGGGCCGTGTGGGGCGACCATCCGGTCACCGCCCGTTACCGGCGCGCCGCCCGTTCCCGCCCGGCCGAACAGACCGGGCAGACCGGGCAGGCCGGAGGGGCCGGGGCCGCCCGGCGGCGTCTGGAGCCGTACGGGCTGGTGCTGAAGGCGGGGGTCTGGTACCTGGCGACCCGGTCCGCGATCTATCGGGTCGACCGCTTCGACGAGGTCGAGCTCCACCCCGCCCTGCGCTTCGAGCGGGACGGTGCCTTCGACCTGGCCGCGTTCTGGAGCGAGAAGTCGGCACGGTTCGCGAACTCCCTGCTCACCACGGACGTCACCGTGAGGCTCAGCCCCGCCGCCCTTCGTCTGCTCCCCGTCATCGCCGATCGGGCGGCCCTCGACGACGCGCTGGCCTCCGCCGGCGAGCCCGACGGGCAGGGGTGGGTCACGCTCCGCCTGCCCGTCGAGTCGCTGGAGGTCGCCTACGGCCAGGTCCTCCGCTTCGGCCCGGAGGCCGAGGTTCTCGACCCGCCCGACCTCCGTACCCGCCTCGCCGGTGCCGCCGCCCGCATGCACGACCTGTACGGCTCCTCGGGCGGCGGCGGGTCAGCCGGGTGACCACTCCCGGCGCCGGTCAGCGGTAGCCGGTGGCGTCGGCGGGCCTGCCCTTGCTCTCGACCTCCTCGATATAGCGCCAGGCGTCGGGCCTGCTGCCGTCGAGGTCGGTGAAGCCGTACACCTGGGCGAGCCGCCCGCTGGAGGTGGACTGCCCCGACCAGCGCATCCTGTCCTCGTCGGCGGCGAGGGCGACGACCGCGCGCCCGGTGTAGGAGGGCGACTCGGAGATCACGAAGTGCGGCTGCTTCGCCGTGGCGTCCCGCCAGTTCTCCTCGGTGACGCCGAAGTTCTCCAGCATGCTCTCCGAGCGGAGCCAGCCGGGGGTCAGCGAGACCGCGCAGCAGCCGTGCGGGCGCAGCTCGTGCGCCTGGGTGAAGGCCAGGCGGTTCACCGAGAGCTTGGCCAGGTCGTAGAAGGCCGAGAGCCGGTAGTTGGCCAGGTTGTGCTCCAGGGTGCCGTCGGTCACCTCGACCACCAGGCCGCCGGGGTTCTCGATCAGCAGCGGCAGAGCGTGATGGCTGGTGATCAGGTGGGTGTCGATCGCCAGCCGGAGGATGCGCAGGCCGTCGTCGAGCGAGTGTTTCCAGACGGGGACGTTCCACTCCGCCAGCGGGTCGGCGCCCCAGATGTCGTTGACGAGGAGATCGAGCCTTCCCCGCTCGCGCCGGATCCGCTCCACCAGGGCGCGCACCCGCTCCGGCTCCAGGTGGTCCACCTCGACCGCGATGCCCTGCCCGCCGGCGCGGGTCACGCGCTCGGCCGTCTCCTCGACGGTCTCCGGCCGGTTCATCTCCGAGCGCCGCCGCCGCGTGCTCCTGCCCGTGCAGTAGACCGTGGCGCCCGCGGCGCCCAGCTCAACCGCGATCCCCCGGCCGGTTCCCCTGGTCGCCCCGGCGACCAGGGCGACCTTTCCTTCCAGCGTCCTGTTCATGGGACGAGCGTGGCGCGAAAACAGGACATCCTCTGTCATGTTTTCGCCACCTCGCCGTACGAGATCGTCAGCCGGTGACCGGCACCTCCTCCAGCCTGCCCATGAGGTACGAGCGCCGGCCCCCGATACTGGTCGGCTCTGACCGTCAACGCGGGCCGCGGACGGGGCCGGTGCTGCCGCGCGGGATCAGGGTGGCGGGGCGGTCCTCCACCGAGAGGTCGACCGGTTCTCCGGCGATCAGCGCGAGCAGCTGACGGGCGGCACAGGCTCCGTAGGCGGGGATGTCCCGGGTGAGCGCGGTCAGCGGCGGGCGCACGACCTGCGAGAGCGGGGAGTCGTCCCAGGCGACGATCGACAGGTCGGCCGGAACGTCCAGAACCATCTCCTGCGCCACCGACAACCCGGCCACGGCCATTATGTCGTTGTCGTAGACGATGGCGGTGGGCCGCCGGGGCGAGCTGAGCAGCCGCCTGGTCATCCTGGCCCCCTCCTCGCCGGTGTAGTCGGTGTGGACGATCAGATGCTCGACACGCCCCGGGCCCGCGTCCTGGCACGCCTGAACGAAGGCCTGGTCGCGCAGCGTGGTGTGCACGAGCCTGGGCAGCCCCGCGACCCTGGCGATGCTCCGGTGCCCCAGCGCCACCAGATACTCCACGGTCTCCCTGATGGCCAGGCCGTCGTCCGACCAGACCGTGCTCAGCGGACCCGCCTGCGAGGGATGCCCGATCACCACGGCCGGCATGTTCAGTGACCGCATCGCCTCCACCCGGGCGTCGTCGAGATGCAGGTCCACCAGAAAGGCGCCGTCGACACGCCCCTCCCCCCACCAGCGCCGGTACACCTCGATCTCCTGCGCGTGGTCGGTGACCACCTGCAGCATCAACGCGTAGGACCGGTCCGCGAGCTCGGCCTCGATACCGCTGATCAGCTCCATGAAGAACGGTTCCATGCCCAGGGTGCGGGCCGGGCGGAACAGCGCGAGGCCGATGCTGCGGGCGCGGGCACCGTTGAGGGCGCGCGCCGCGCTGTTGGGCTGCCAGCCGAGCTCCTTGGAGATCGCGAGGATGTTGGCGCGGGTGGCCTCCGAGACCCCTGGCTGCCCGTTGAGCGCGTAGGAGACGGCGCCCTTGGACACGCCGGCACGACGGGCGATGTCAGCGATCGTCGGACGTTTCACAGTTCCCCCTGATGAACCGGTTCTTATTCGGCCAAGGATAGCGGGTCGGCTCACTGGGGAGAGAAAGGGGACGCTCTTGCCCCCACCCCGGCGGGACGAGTCAACCCGCTGCTGCCAGCGGGTTCCATGAACGAACCGGAGCCGGGGGATCAAGGGGCAGCACGCCGGTAACGCGATGCCGGCACCATCGCCGCCTCACACGTAACCTCCCAGTAACTTGCTCGGTTCAGGTCACGGGCTCCGACATTCGGGATCACTCGCGAACAGAGCCGTCGGCCCATGGGACAACATCGTCCACCTTTTTAAGTTAACCGGTTAATTGCGGTTGAAGCCTGTACGGAAAGACCCGGTCGGCGCGCACTCCCCGCC
>NZ_JBEXUE010000074.1:0-29161 GCF_040614275.1 Streptosporangium sp. NPDC006013 | reverse complement strand
TGCACCTGGTGATCGCCACATAGAGCCGGCGCGGCCCCGCGGGCCCCTGGTCGGCGATGGCGGCGGGTTCGACCACCACGACGTGGTCGAACTCCAGGCCCCTGGCCATGGTCGCGGGCAGCACGCTCACCGGCGGTACGTCGTCCGCCGTGACGGTTCCCTGCAGCGCCGCGACCTTCCGCTCCAGTTCCTCCAGCAGCGCGGTGCCGTCGGGGGCGATCAGCGCGACCGACCGCGACCGCTCCAGGTCGGCCGTGGCGAGATCCAGCGCCCGCGCGAGGGCCTCGTCCGCCAACCGCTCGGGTCCGGTGCGCGCGATCGTCAGCGAGGTCTCGTCGGCGGGGCGTACCGACATCGGGACCGTGGTGGACAGGGACACGGCCCTGGCCAGCGGCGCCGCGAACCGCATGACCTCGTCGGGGACCCGGTAGCCCACGGCCAGCTCGGCCAGGTGCCAGCCGTCGCGCCCGCTCAGGATTCCGGCGAGCCGTCCCCACACGTCGTACTGGCGGGCGCCGGTGGTCTGGGCGAGGTCGCCGAGCACGGTCATCGAACCGCCGGGGCAGCGGCGGGCGATGGAGCGCGCCTGCATGGGGGTGAGATCCTGGGCCTCGTCCACCACGATGTGCCGGTAGCGGCGTGGCTCGTCCCCGGACAACAGGTGGCGCAGCTCCTCAAGGCAGACGAGGTCGTCGAGAGTCCAGGGCTCCTCGGAGGCACGGCTCACCCGGGGGCGCAGCACCGCCTCCCGCTCCTGTTCGGTCAGCACGCCGGGAGCCGCCGCGTGGATCGCGTCCGGGTCGTTCAACGTCCTGCGCAGGATGGTCTCGGCGTTGAGCGCGGGCCACATCGCGTTGATCAGGGAGGCCACCCGGCCGTGCTTCTCGATCCCGGACCGCAGGGCGCCGTCCGGGCGCTGCCCGGGAAGCGCCTTGGCGTACCTGCTCAGCAGGCGGTCGACGAACGTGTCGACGAACTTGCGGCGGCGGACCAGGTAGGGGCCGCTGGAGTCGCGCGCCTCGACGGCGAGCGCCTCGATCTCGGTGCCGGGAAGCGTCAGCGCGGCTCCCCGGTACGGGGTGCTGAAGACGTCGTCGCTGATGTGCGAGGCCGGTGCCTCGGGCCGGATGCCGCTCTCGACGACGCGGCGCAGCACCTCGGCCATCCGCTCGTCCGACTTGACCAGGTGCGCCGCGGGAGTGTCGACGGCGCGGACCTCGCCGTCCCAGAGCCGTGCCACCTCCACCGTCGCCACCCCCCGGCTGCCGAGCCTCGGCAGGACCTGGCTGACGTAGCGCAGGAACCCCCGGTGCGGTCCGATCACCAGGACGTCGTCCGGGGTGAGCCCCCGGTTCGTCGGGTCCAGCAGCCAGACGACGCGGTGCAGGCCGACCGCGGTCTTGCCGGTCCCCGGGCCACCCTGCACGACCAGCACCCCCGGCCGTCCGTCGGAGACCAGGTCCAGCTGGTCTCGCTGGATGGTCTCCACGATGTCGCGCATCAGCCCGTCGCGGGCCCGGTCGAGGTCGGCGAGGAGGAAGGCGTCGGCGTTCTCGCCGGGCGGCTCCTCGGTGGGGGAGACGGCCTCGGGGACCTCCTGGAGCCTGCGGTTCGCGACCCGGGGCCGGATGTCGTCGAGGTAGTCGGTCACCGTGCGCCCGTGCAGGCGCAGCTTGCGGCGGAGCCGGATCTCGCCGGGGCGGGAGGCGCGGGCCTTCATCCAGCGGACCGCCTGCTCGGTGGTCCAGCTGATCACGACGAGATCGCCCTCGGCGTCGCGGACCGCGCGGCGTCCGATGCGCCAGGTCTCCCGGCCGTCCGGGTCGTCGGCGACGTCGACGCGCATGAAGACGAGAGGTTGCTCGCCGAGGTCGTCCTCCACCCCGAACTCGGGGGGCACGTCCGGGACGAAGGGGAGGCCGGTGTCGGGGTGCTCCTGGCCGTGCGTGCTCCTGACCCGGTCGGCGCCGAGCCGTCTGCGCTCGACGCAGTCGTACGCGTGGTCGACGGCGCGCTGCTCCTCGGCGATCACGGCGATGCGCTCCTCGTGCGGGATCACCAGGGCACGGATGCCCGCGCCCGTCCCGCTCGTCCGGTCGCCACTCGCCGCTCCGGCGGCGCGGTCACCACTGGCCGCCAGGGCGGCGGGGTTGCCGCCCCGGGTCAGGGTGGCACGGTCGACGCTGCCCATGTTTCCTCCGAGGTCGGTGCCCGGCGGCACTGCTGGACTGGGGGTTTCCCTCGACGGGACGCGCGGCCCGAACCGGACCGGAGCGAGGGGACTCCGCTCGGTAATCCGATCGAGTGTGCGCCGCGTCACACTCATGGACCGTAGACCATCTTTCAGGAAATGTGAACTGAACGCACAAAGATTTTTTATGTGAACCTAAGTCCTGAGTGTGGTCTTCGCGGTGGACTCCTTTCGGGAGGGCATCCCCGGCCAGGCGCCGGTGGCGTACGGACACCGGTTGTGCGGCGTCCACCCGCGAAACGACCGTGGTCGTCCACCGCCGAGTCGCTCAGCCGCGTGGCAGCCGCCGGAGAGTTACTTTGAAATCATGACGAACTCCTCAATGCAGGACACGCGGTCGCGTCGATACTGGGACAGGCAGGCCGACTCGTACGACCGGCGGATGGAGTTCGTCGAGCGCCGCTTCTTCGCCGGCAGCCGTCCGTGGCTGTGCGGGCAGGCGTCCGGCGACACCCTGGAGGTGGCGGTCGGCACCGGCATGAACCTCGCCCACTACTCAGGAGACGTCCGGCTGACCGGGGTGGAGTGGAGCGCCGCCATGCTCGCGGTGGCCCGGCACCGGGCCGAGACTCTCGGCCGGGCGGCCGACCTGCGGCAGGGCGACGCGCGCGCACTGACCTTTCCCGGCGAGCGCTTCGACACGGTCGTCTGCACGTTCTCACTCTGCGGCATCTCCGACGAGCGGGCGGCGCTGGAGGAGATGGCCCGGGTGCTCAAACCGGGCGGCCTGCTGCTCCTGGCCGACCACGTGGCCTCGTCGTCCTGGCCGTTGCGAACGGGGCAGCGGCTGGTCGACCTCTTCAGCGTGCCGGCGGCCGGCGAGCACTACTGCCGCCGGCCCCTGATCGGGGTGCGCGAGATGGGATTCGCGGTGGAGCGGCACGAGCGTTTCAAGCTCGGCACCATCGAGCGGTTCGCGGCCAGGAAGCCGGCCGCCGGGTAGCGGCCTTTCGCCCGGATGTGGCGGCGGGCCGGGCTCAGCCCGCCGGCCTACCGGCGGCGGTTCGGGACGGATGCCGAGCCGGCCCCGGTGGGATGAGCTCCTCGGTCAGTTGGTACGGGTGTTGGGGAGGTGCTCGCCCAGGTAGCCGATCCAGATCTTGCCGGTGGTGCCGGCGGAGTCGTCGTGGAAGTACATCCGAGGGGCCGGGTATCCGACGGACCGGAGCTTGATGTGCGACTCCATCAGGATCTGCCCGCTCGGATGCACCTCGGGCGGGACGGCGAACCTGCGGGGGGCGCTGAACTTGGAACGGGTGACCACGCTCTTCGACTCGCGCATGGAGAGCATCCCGGTGGGGATGGTGCGGCGACCGGGAGAGTCACCGGCGCACCAGTCGTAGAAGCCGCCCGCGAACCTCCCGCTGGACCGCGCCCCCGCGAAGTCGTCCAGGGCACGCAGCGCGTCCCATGCCTTCGCCGCCCAGGTACGGCACTGGATGTGATGCTCCAGGTCCAGCCGGGCGGCGGCGCCGTCGGTGTCGCCGACACCGATGTGATGCAGGCTCTCGCGGGCCTTGGCCAGAACCTCGACCAGGCCGCCGGGTTCGAACACCGGATCGTCCTCGGTCACCCCGTACACCGGCTGGCCCGCCTCGGCGAGCCTGCGCTCCAGCCAGCGGACCCGCTCGGCGAGCTTCCTGGCGCTCGTGACGGCCTCGGCGTACTCCTCGTTGAGCAACCGGTGCTCGTCGCGGAGGTTCTTCTCCGCCTCGGTGGCAGGCCCGTCGCCGCGCCGTTCCGCGACGATGTCACGCAGGCCGGAAAGGTGCGCGCCGAGCACGCGGATCTCACGGAGCACCTGGCCGGAGTCGCCCGCGATCTGCGACGAGGTGGCGAGTCCCAGCGCCGTCTCCAACTCCCCGCGCAGTTCTTTGACCACCAGGTCCGCGACACTCTGGGCGATCTCCGCCGCGGCGGAGACCGGCCCGGTTTCCACGGTCCCCCCGGCCGCCCCCGCAGTGGCCTCCGCAGTGGCCTCCGCAGTGGCCTCTGCTGGGGCCTCCGCGGGGGTGACGGTTTCGGCTTTCGGGACGGTAGGACGCCTGGTCATGGCCATCATCCGCTGCCGCATCTCCTCACGGGCGAAATCGACCTTCGAGGGCCGGGGGGCGGCGGCGTCGGCGATCTCGCCCAGTTCGGCCCGTCCGGCGAGTACGCGGTGGACGACATCGAGCGTGCGCCGCACGTCGTCGGGGACCTTGCGATGTGCGGTCTCACCGATCGTCCCGTCGACGATCCGGTCGAGGGCGGCGGCGCCCCGGCCGCGGATCGCGGCGTCGCCCATGGGCGGGTGCCGGCGGGGATAGTGCTCCCTGGCGGGATCGAAGGGGGCGAAGTAGGTGCGGATCGCTCCGCCGAACACGCCCAGCTCCGGGCCCATCGCCTCGTTGAACCGGTCCTGGGCGCGCAGGTCGGCCAGTCGTACGACCAGGCCCGCGCCGGCGACGCCGTCGGCCAGATGATCGGCACGCTCCCGCGCCACCTCGGGGTCGCGAGGGTCTGAGGAGATGACCAGTATCGGTACCCGGCGCCGGGGCTCGGTCATCACGGAGACGAACCGCTGCACGTCGTCCTCGGTGAGGAGCACCGCGGCGCCCTCCACCTGGACGGCGCCGTCACTGATTCGCGCGGTGTTCAGGTACGCCGGAAGGAAACCCGGTGCCTTCACCATCGCCGGTTCCGGTTGCTGTTCGGCTCCCTGTTTCCCGCGCTGCTTCGCGCTCCGTCTCCCGGTCCGCTCCGGTTCCCGCCTCGCGGCCGGGTCAGGTCCCCCGTGCTGCTCCACGGTGACGACCACCCATCCGGTCATGTTCGGCGTCGATTCGGTGTAGGTCACCCGGGTCCGCAGGTGCCCCTGCCCGTACGGCTCGTCCAGCGTGTAACGGCCGCAGTCGCCGCGCCGCTCCATCACCAGCCGGGCCCCGCCGGCCTCGGCCTCGTCCTTCACCACCGCGGCGCTCGGCGGCGGGAACCCCTTCCGTACGACCCAGTCGGAGAAGCTGCGGCGCAGCCGGATCGAGATCGGAGGGGTGGGGTCGCGCAGCACCGCCTGATATAACCGCGTCACATTCGACGTCATGATCACGACACCTTCATCAACATCGGGGAGTACGGCTCGCGTCCGGTGAATGGACGTCGGCGCGTACGAGGTTGGATGTCAGCGAGGCCCGAAGGTTCCCGCAGGTGCGCATAGTGCGGCATGAACGCTTATTTGGGAGGGGGTTCCGCAATATCGGTGGTTAATAGGGTGGTATTGGGTGCTTTGGCGATGCGGAACCTCCGTCCGTCACGGATCCGGCCGTTTCCCCTCGCCGGACACCGCCGGTCCGGGTACCGGTGGAAGGGAACGCGGTTCGTGTCCAGTCTCACGGAACCGGATTTCGGCATCCTGGCCGTCCCCGATGATCTCGGTCAGGGTTTCCAGGAGTACCAAGTCCAGGTTCCCGGTGCTGGCCGCCCGCCGCACGAGCTCGAGGTCCCGGGCGCTGACCGTCCTATCCGTACACACAAGAGCGTGGGTTCCCCCATGATCGAGGAGAACCCGCGCTCTTGTGTACGGCCGAGGGTACGGCGGTCCGCTGGGTTGTCACGCTGTATCGGAGTGCTCCTCCAGTTGGGGCGCCGTCGTCGATCCGCGCGATGTGAGCGCCGGTGTTCAGTCCTGGGTGGGGAAGCCGAGGTTGAGGCCGCCGTGGCTCGGGTCGAGCCAGCGGGAGGTCACCACCTTGCCTCGGGTGAAGAAGTGCACGCCCTCGGCGCCGTGCGCGTGGGAGTCGCCGAACAGCGACTGCTTCCAGCCGCCGAAGGAGTAGTAGGCCATCGGTACCGGAATCGGCACGTTGATCCCGACCATGCCGACCTCGACCTCGTTCTGGAAGCGCCGGGCCGCGCCGCCGTCGTTGGTGAAGATCGCGGTGCCGTTGCCGTACGGGTTGCCGTTCACCAGTCGCAGTGCTGCGTCGTACGTCGGCACCCGCAGTACGGAGAGCACCGGCCCGAAGATCTCGTCGGTGTAGAGCGACATCTCCGGGGTGACCCGGTCGAACAGCGTCGGGCCGAGCCAGAAGCCCCGCTCGTCGCCGTCGATCTCCTGCTTGCGACCGTCCACCACGAGGTCCGCGCCTACCTCGACGCCCGCGTCGAGGTAGGACGCCACCCGGTCGCGATGTGCCAGGGTGACCAGCGGTCCCATGTCGCAACCGCGTCGGCCGTCGCCGATCCGCAGCCGCGCCATCCGCTCGGTGATCTTGGCGATCAGCGCGTCGGCCACCGGCTCGACGACCACCAGCGCGGAGATCGCCATGCACCGCTCTCCGGCCGAGCCGAAGCCGGCGTTGATCGCGGCGTCGGCGACCAGGTCGAGGTCGGCGTCGGGGAGCACCACCATGTGGTTCTTCGCGCCGCCGAGTGCCTGGACCCGCTTGCCGGCCTGGGTGCCCCGCTCGTAGACGTATTTCGCGATCGGCGTCGACCCCACGAACGAGACGGCCTTGACCTCGGGGTGCTCCAGCAGCCGGTCCACCGCCACCTTGTCGCCGTGCACGACGTTGAGCACGCCGTCGGGCAGCCCCGCCTCGCTCCACAGCGCGGCCATGAAGTTCGCCGCGCCGGGGTTCTTCTCACTGGGCTTGAGCACGACCGCGTTGCCGGCCGCGATGGCGACGGGCAGGAACCACATCGGCACCATGGCCGGGAAGTTGAACGGGGAGATCACAGCCACGACGCCGAGCGGCTGGCGGATCGAGTACGAGTCGACCCTGGTCGAGACGTTCTCCGAGAAACCGCCCTTGAGCAGGTGCGGGATGCCGCAGGCGAACTCCACCACCTCAAGCCCCCGGGTCACCTCGCCCAGGGCGTCGTCGAGGACCTTCCCGTGCTCGGCGGTGATGATCGCGGCCAGTTCCTCCTTACGGGAGTTGAGTAGCTCACGGAAGGCGAACAGCACCTGGGTACGCCTGGTCAGCGACACGTCGCGCCAGCCTTGGAAGGCGTTCGCCGCTGAGGCGACGGCCTCGTCCACCTCGGCGGGGGCGGCGAGGTCGACGTGCCCCGTCACCTGGCCGGTGGCGGGGTCGAACACCTCGCCGGTGCGCTCACCGGTACCGGCCCACGGCCTGCCGTCGATCCAGTGAATCGTGTGCGTCATTTCCGCTCTCCGTGGGTGGTGTGGTTCGCACGCTTCTTGCGAGTACCGAAGATCCTGCCGAAGGTCCGGCGGACCCAGTCGGCGATGAGGGATCCCAGCAGTGGCATCACCCTCAGCGACTCCTCCTCGGCGGGAGCCGAGCGGGCCGGAGCGGGACGGGCCGGAGCGGCGTGGGCCGGAGTCGGGCGGGTGGGAGCCTGCTGGGCGGCGGGTGCGCTCTCCGCGGTGAGCGGGCCGGGGGCGTCCGCCGCCGGAGGAGCCGCGGCGGTCGGCTCGGCGGTCGCGACCGACTCCAGGATGGCCTGCTCGATCCGCTGGGAGGTCTGGGCCACCATCCGGTTGCCGACCTGCTCGATCACGCCCTTGCCCATGGTGGCGACGCGACCGGTGAGGGCGAGCTCGGTGCTCACGGTGACGCGCGATCCGCCTGCCGCGGGGACCACCGACATCGTGGCGTTGGCGCGGACCGATCCGGCGGTGCCGCTCTCCTCGCCCTCCGCCTCGATCGTGGCGACCCTGGTGACCGGATCCGCCGACAGGATGCGGGCGATGCCGCCGTACTTCACGGTGACCGGACCGACCTTGACCTTCAGGGTGCCCCGGTAGGTGCTCTCGTCCAGCGCTTCCTGCAGGCTCACGCCCGGTACGCAGGTCGCCACCCGGTTCACGTCCATCAGGTAGGCGAAGGCCACATCCGGCTCCGCCATAATATCGAAACTGTGTTCGAGGTTCATGGTCTAATCCTTATCGATAGCGGCGAGGATCTCCGCCGGGAAGAGCGGCATCGAGGTGACGGAGAACTCGAACGGGGACAGCGCGTCCTCGATGGCCTCGGCGATCGCCGCGACGACCGGGATGATGCCCGCCTCTCCGGTGCCCTTGATACCGAGCGGGTTCCACGGGGAGGGGGTTTCCAGGTGGTCGAGGACCAGCGGTGGCAGGTCGTCGATGCTCGGCAGGTGGAAGTTGAGGAAGCTGGTGGTGGTGGGCTGACCGTTGTCGGCGAAGGTCAGCCGCTCCAGCAGTGCGCCTCCGATGCCCTGGATCAACCCGCCGATCACCTGGCCGTCCACGACCAGCGGGTTGATGACCCGCCCGCAGTCGTGCACGACGACGTACTGGTCGATGGTGACCCGTCCTGTTCCGGGATCGACCTCCACCATCACGCCGTGGGCCCCGCTGCCGAACACCCACTGACCGCTGCGGAAGTACTCGGTGGCCGACAGCGAGACGGGCGCCTCGGAGCCGGGCTCCCGGGAGATCCAGGGGATGGGTCTCTCCGTCCCGGGGTAGCGGATGGGGTTGGAACCGCTCGCGATGTCGGC
This sequence comes from Streptosporangium sp. NPDC006013, assembly GCF_040614275.1. Lineage (NCBI taxonomy): Bacteria > Bacillati > Actinomycetota > Actinomycetes > Streptosporangiales > Streptosporangiaceae > Streptosporangium > Streptosporangium sp. NPDC006013. The sequence goes on along the minus strand of NZ_JBEXUE010000074.1, from coordinate 20,436 downwards.
GAGGCTCACCCGGGAGCTCTCGTCACCGCGGATGAAGACGTTCCCCTCCCTGGTCTCCAGGTCGTCGGGGGAGCATTCGAGCAGTACCGACGCGGTTTCGAGGATCTTCGCCCGCAGGGTCTTGGCGGCGGCGGCGACCGCGTTGCCGCTCATCACCGCGGCCCGGCTGCCGAACGTGCCATGGCCCACCGCGTTGGGGCCGCCCGCCGCGGTGACCACCTGGACGTTCTCGGCCGCGCAGCCGAGCACGTCCGCGGCGATCTGGGCGAAGGTGGTGGCATGGCCCTGTCCCTGGGACGGGACCGAGACCTCCAGCACGATGCGCCCGCTGCTGTTCAGCGTCGCGGCGCAGCCCTCGTACGGACCGACGCCGGTTCCCTCGACATAGGTGGCCATGCCCAGGCCGAGGTGGCGGCCCTCGGTGCGGGCCGCGCGCTGCCGCTCCCGGAACGCCTCAACGTCGACGTGCGAGAGCATCCGGTCGAAGCCCTCCACGTAGCTGCCGCTGTCGTAGATCGCCCGGCTGCCGTCGTGCAGGTCGAGCCCGGTGTCGTAGGGGAAGGCGTCGGAGGGGATGAGGTTGGCACGGCGCACCCGCCACGGCTCCACGCCGAGCCGCTTGGCGACCGCCGCGATCAGGCGCTCCATGACGAAGACACCCTGCGGCCGACCGGCGCCCCGGTAGGGGCTCACCGGCGGCTTGTTCGTGTAGAGCACCCGGCCGCTGTAGCGGTAGTGCTCGATGTCGTACTGTCCGGGCAGGTGTGTTCCCGTGACGGCCGGCACAGCGATCCCGTACGGGATGTAGGCGCCGGTGTCATGATCGAAATCGGTGCTCACCGCAAGGATCCGCCCGTTGCCGTCGAAGGCGACGACGGCCCGGTGATGCTGTCCCCGCTCCTGGTTGGCACTGATGAAGTGCTCCCAGCGGTCCTCGGTCCACTTCACCGGCCGGCTCAGCCGGAGCGCGGCGTAGGGGACGAGCACCTCCTCCGGGTAGAAGAGCATGATCTTGGTTCCGAACCCGCCGCCGACATCGGGCGCGGAGACCTCCAGCCGGTCCAGCGGCACGTCCAGGATCCGGCTGAGTCCCTGGCGGATCGCGACCGGCGACTGGGTCGAGTCGAACACGGTGAGCTTCTGCCGGCGCGGATCCCAGTCGGCGAGCACGCCGCGGCCCTCCAGCGGGCTGCCGCAGCTGCGCTCGATGTCCAGGGTCAGCTCCAGGGTGTGTGGCGCCGACCGGATCACCCCTTCGGGATCACCCTTGACCTGCGACACGACGGCGGCCACGTTGCCGGGGATGTCGTCGTGCACGGACCGGTCGTCGCGGCCGGCGTCGTCGAACTCGACGACCTCCGGCAGCGGCTCGTAGTCGATCTGGATCAGGTCCGCCACGTCCTCGGCGAGGTAGCGGTCATCGGCGACGATCATGACGATGGCCTCGCCCACGTAGCGGACCCGGTCGACCGCCAGCGGCCGCTGGGTGCGCGGGGCCAGCAGGTCGGGGTGCGGGCCCAGCAGTGGCAGCGGGCCGTTGAGGTCACCGAGGTCGTAGCCGGTCAGGACCAGCCGCACCCCCGGCGCCCGCCGGGCCTCCTCGACGTCGATGCGGGTGATCCGCGCGTTCGCGTGCATGCTGCGGACGAAGTACGCGTGCAGCGAGCCCGACAGGTGGATGTCGTCGAGATACATCCCGTTTCCGCGCAGCAGCCGGTCGTCCTCCAGCCGCGGCATCCGCCGTCCCACGTTAGCCGACATCGCCGCAGGCCTCCTTCGGTCCCGCGCAGATCTCGTCGACCGCGTTCATGATGTTGCGGTAGCCCGTGCACCGGCAGAGGTGCCCGCGAAGGGCGTCGACGGCCCGCTCCTTCGAGGGGGGTCCCTCCTCCTCCAGTACCGCGGTGAGTGACATGAGGATTCCCGGGGTGCAGAATCCGCACTGCAGGGCGTGGTTGCGCTTGAAGGCCGCCTGAACACAGGAGAGCGGTTGTCCCGGCTCGGCCAGGGACTCCACGGTGCGCACCGGCTTGCCGTTCACCTGTACGGCGAGCATCAGGCAGGCCCGTACCGGCCGGTCGTCGACGAGCACGGTGCAGGCGCCGCACACACCGTGCTCGCAGCCGACGTGTGTACCGGTCAGATCCAGATCATGGCGGAGGAAATCGGACAACAGCAGGCGGGCTTCCACCTCGCGCTCGACCAGCTGGCCGTTGACAGTGGTGCGGACGTAAGGCATCGGCGGCCTCCTCGGTTCAGATCAGATGACGGACGGGTCGATGCCCTGATTCGCGTACGAGGTGACGGGGGCGATCGCCTCCCGGTCCACGCGGGCGTCGATCAGCGTGGGGGCGCCGCTGCGCAGCGCCGCGGCCAGGGCGTCGTCCAGCTCGCTCTTGGAACGTACCAGCACACCGTCGGCACCCAGCGAGCGAGCCACCGCCCCGTAGTCGAGGTCGGAGAAGTCGTTGATCTCCGGGATGACGTTCTTCTCGACGTACTTCTGCAGGTGGTACTCGAAGGCCAGGGTGCCGTTGTTGACCACCACGATCGTGACCGGGATGCCCACCCGCACCGCGGTCTCCAGCTCGGCGATGTTGTAGCCGGCCCCACCGTCACCGGTGACGCAGACCACCCGGCGGTCGGGTGCCGCCAGCTGGGCGCCGAGCGCTCCGGGAATCGCCCAGCCGAGCGAGCCCGCGGCCCGCAGGAAGGTGGTTCCCGCCTCGCGCGCCTGGTAGAGAACGCCGGCCCAGGCGGCCATGTAGCCGGTGTCGGCGACCATGACGTCACTGGGCGAGAGCGACTCGGACAGCGCGGACACCACCTCGCGGGGGTGCATCTGCCCGGACGCGCCGCCCGTCGAGGGCACCTTGAGCGCGCTCTCGCGCCAGCCGGCGACCCGCTCGGTGACCGAGGCCACCCATGCGGTGTCCCGCGCGCCCGTCGCGGCCTGCGGGTCGGCGCCGAGTGCCGAGAGCAGGGCCTGGGCGGTGAGCTTCACGTCCGCCAGCACGTTGAGGGTCGCCGAGGGGTCCAGCGAGTCCGTGCGGGTGTCGACCCTGATCAGGTCCGAGGAGAACATCGTGAAGGAGTCACTGGTCACACTGCCCAGCCGGCTACCGAGCACGAGCACCAGGTCGGCCTCGGCGACGACGTCGTTGGCCACCCCGGCCGCGTAGCGGCCCACCACGCCCACCGCGAGCGGGTGCGCCTCGCTGATGGACGCCTTGCCGCCGATGGAGGTGACGACCGGCGCCCGCAGGGCGTCGGCCAGCTGCTGCACCTCGGGGTTGGCTCCCGAGACTCGGGAACCGGAGCCCGCCATGATCACGAGCCGGCGCGCGGAGGACAGTCGGGCCACGATCGCCTTGACCGCCTCCGGTGAGGGCGCCACCCGGTACTGCGGGGCCCGCAGGTGGGCCACCGAGGCGTCCGGCGTGCCGTCGCTCTCCAGCGCCTCGGCCAGCACGTCGCGCGGGATGTCCAGGTGCGCCGGTCCGGGCGCGCTGGTGGCCTCGTGCATGGCACGGAGCAGCATCGACCGCACGTGGGAGCCGCGGAGCGCCTCTCCGGCCCAGTGGGTCACCGGCCGGTGCATCGCCAGCTGGTCCAGTAGCTGGTATTCGTGGCGGTCACGGGTCGCCGCGGGCACCGAGCTGGTCAGGGAGACGACCGGGCTCATCGCCCAGTAGGCGTCCGCGAGTGCCGAGGCGATGTTGGCCGAACCCGGGCCGTGCTGGCCGTAGACGAAGGTCGGGCGACCGGTCATCCGGGCATAGCCGTCGGCCATGTAAGCCGCGCCCTGCTCGCTCCGGCAGGGGATCATCCTGATGCCCTCGCGCTGCAGGGCGGTCCACAGCGCGGGGTCACCGCCGGTCAGCATGAAGAAGGTGTCGATCTCCTGCGCCCGCAGGGTCTCGGCGACGACATCGGCCACTCGTCTCATGGGTGCTCTCCTAGGTTCAGGTTCGGAATCGGCTAAATGACATGGGCGGGCTCAGAGCCGGTACAGGGCGGGGCGCCGACTCGCGGCCAGTCCCATCGCCGCGCGTACCGAGTCGAGGTGCGCCTCGTCGTACGGCGCGGAGGCCTGCTCGAAGGGGCCGCGGTCCGCCGAGTTCAGCACGGCCCCGTCGGGGCCGAGCACGGCCGACCGCCCCAGGTAGTCGGCCGTCGTCCCGCCCGGTAGTGACTCCGGGCCAACGCGATTCGCCACGACGGCGTACACCGACTGCTGGAGCGCCATCGCCTGCATCTCGGCGAGGAAGGTCGGTGCCGTTCCCGCCGGTGACGCGGTGGGGACCGCGACGATGCCGACCTCGCCTGCGCGTAGGGTGGACCACGCCTCGGGGAAGTGCCGGTCGTAGCAGATCAGCACGCCCAGCCGGGCGAAGTCGAGGTCCCACACCACCAGTTCGGGGCCCGGCTGGAAGTACTGGTCCTCCAGGAATACCGAGCCGTAGTGACGGACGTTGCACAGGTGGGTCTTGTCGTAGACGAGCACCTCGTCGCCCGACAGCACGCCCCGGCCGGGGAGCACCTCTCCGGCTCGGTCGAAGACGACCGCGGCGTTGCGGCTGCGCTCCGGCCCCGGCAGGCACAGGCCGGCCACGACGTAGCCGCCTGTCCGCCGCGCGAGGCGGCGGTAGGGGGCGAACACGCTCTCGGTGTCCTGGTCGGCCAGGGTGTCTGCGAGCCACTCGCCCAGGTCGGGGGCGACCGGGAAGTAGGGGACGTTCGCGATCTCCGGGAGCACGATCAGGTCGTGCGGGCCCTCCGCCAGGTGCAGGGCGTCCACCGTCGCGGCGTCCACTCCTCCGGCGGCGACCTGTGCCGCCGTCAGTACGCGTTCGTTCGCCACGTCGCCACCCGCTCAGACCGTGTCGTAGGAGCTGGGGCCGCGCCGGATGAGCTGCCCGCGGCCGGGGCGGCTGATGGCCTGACCCCGCTCGGCGACCAGCTCGCCGCGCGAGTAGACGTGGCGCGGCCAGCCGTGGCACTCGTAACCCTCGTACGGGTCGTAGTCGGCCTTGGAGTGCATTTGGTCGGCGGTGAGTACCCGCACGTCGGCCGGGTCGATGACGGCGATGTCGGCGTCCGAGCCGACCGCGATGACGCCCTTCTTGGGGTACATCCCGAACAGCCTCGCCGGGTTCGCGGAGGTCACCGCGACGAAACGGCAGGGGTGCAAACGTCCGGTGCGCACGCCCTCGGAGAACAGCATCGGCACGCTGGTCTGCAGGTTGGACACGCCTGCGGGGATCTTCCAGAACGGCGCCTCGGCCAGCTTCTGCTCGCTGCGCCATGGGGCGTGGTCGGTGGCGTAGGTGTCGATGTCGCCCAGCCGCAGGCCCTCCCAGAGCGCGTCGCTGTCCTCGGTGGAGCGGATCGGCGGCAGGCAGACGAACTTGTTGCCCTCGGACTCGGGCAGCTCGTAGACGCTCTCCTCAAGGAAGAGGTAGACCGGCCGGGTCTCCACGAAGATCTTGTCGAAGCGGTCGCGCACCTCGCGGACCGCGTCCAGCGAGGCGGCAGTCGACAGGTGCACGAAGTACACCGGAGCCTTGAGGAAGGCCGCGTACTCGGCGATCTTCCGGGTGGCGATCGCCTCGGCCTGCGCCGGCCGGGCCTGCGGCAGGTACTCCACGCCGGTCTGCCCGCGGCTGCGGAAGGACTCGGTCAGGTGCTCGATGAGGGCGCCGTCCTCGGCGTGCACGTTGACCAGGATGTTGTTCTCCGCCGCCGCCTCCAGCACCCGCAGGATGCCCGAGTCGGGCAGCTGGAACCCGGTGACCGCGCCGAAAACCTTGACGCTGGTGAACCCGTCGGCCGCCAGGGCGGGGAACTCCTTCACCGCGGTTTCGGCATCGCTGGTCACGACGACGTGCAGGCCGTAGTCGATGTTCGCCTGGGTCTTGGCCAGCTCCAGGTCACGGTCGACGGCGGTCCGCAGCGGCTCGCCCTCCTCCTGGAAGGCGTAGTTGATGATGGTGGTGATGCCGCCGGAGGCCGCGGCCTGGGTGCCGGTGTCGTAGTCGTCGGCGTTGTGCGACCCGACGTAGCTCACCCAGTGGTGGAAGTGCGTGTGCACGTCGATCGCGCCGGGCACCACGAAGCATCCGGCGGCGTCCACGATTTCAATGGCGGGGGCGTCGATCTCGCCGAGCGCCACGATGACGCCGTCCTTGATTCCGACGTCCATCGGCTCCATCGACTCCGCGTTGACGACCACGCCGTTGCGGATGATGAGGTCCAGAGGCTGGATCTCGGATTGCCCAATGGCGCTCATACGGCCACTCCCTTAGTACTGATCTTTGAAAGACGGTCAAGTAGTGCGGCGACGAGGATCAGCGAACCGATCGCGACCTGCTGCCAGAAGGCGGTGACGTTCAGCAGCACCAACCCGTTCTGGATGCTGGCGATCAGGACGGCCCCGACGAGCGTTCCGGCGATACTGCCGATCCCGCCGTTGAGTGACGTGCCACCGATCACGACCGCGGCGATCGCCGCCATGAGGTCGGCGCCGCCGACGGTCCCGGAGCCGGCGTCCAACCGGGAGGCGAGGATGATGCCCGCGACGCCGGCCAGGCTTCCACTGATCACGAGCACGATCGCCCTGGTGCGCCGTACGTTCACCCCCGACAGCCGGGCCGCCTCCGGGTTCCCGCCGACGGCGTAGATGTTCAGGCCGAACGAGGTGCGGTGCAGTACGAGGGCGAGCACGGCCAGGACCACCGCGGCGATCAGGACCGGCGCCGGGATGCCGAACAGGCTGCCCTGACCGATCGCGCCGAACTGGGGGCCCAGTCCGAACACCGAGGTCCCTTGCGTGAGCAGGTAGGCCGCGCCGCCGGCCACGCTGAGCATGGCCAGGGAGGTGACGAACGAGGGCACGCCCAGCTTGCTGGTGAAGAACGCGTTCACCCCGCCGACCGCGGCGCCGGCGAGCACACCGAGCACCAGGGCGACCGGCCAGGGCAGCCCCACGGTCACGATGAGAACGGCGGCCAGCGAGCCTGCCAGTGCCTCCACCGAGCCGAGCGACAGGTCGATCTCTCCGGCGATGAGCGCCAGGGTCAGCCCGCCCGCGATGATCGCCAGGGTTGAGGCGGCAAGAAAGATGTTCAGCAGATTCGACACGGTGGCGAAGCTCGGGGCGGCCACTGTGAGACCGATCCAAATGATGATCAGAGCCGCGGTGGTCCCGCCGACCGAGGATCGCGCTCCGCGCAGGATCCGGGCCGCGCGGCCGGCTGGGGGAGCCGGGGCCCGCGTGCGCAATGGCCCGCTTGGCGCCTGTTGGGGTTTCACGTGCCCTCCTGCCCTTCCGAGGGTCGAACCGAGTGGAATGCCCGGAAGCCTGGCAGAGAGCAGTGGCGCCCGTCAAGATATTGGCCTGACCAATTCCGTGTAACAGTCGACGGCATTCGGGGGCTTGCGGGTCTTTACCAGGGAATCTATCCTTGGTCTGCAAAAACTGGTCAGTCCAGCTGTTGGAGGACGTCATGAAGCCCGCGATGATGGAGTACTACGCCCCCACCGGGCTGGGCGAGGCCGCGACCTTGCTGGCCGAAGCCGCCGAGGATGGCGGCAAGGTGATCGCCGGAGGCCAGAGCCTGATCCCGATGATGAACTTCCGGCTGGTCAGGCCACCGGTGCTCATCGACCTGGGCGGGGTCGCGGAACTGACATCCGTGCAGGTGAGCAACTCCCACCTGTCCCTGGGCGCCATGGTGACCACCGCCACCGTCGCCTCGTCGGAGCAGGTACGGCGCAGCTGGCCGCTGCTCGCCCACGCGGCGACCTGGGTGGGACACGACCAGATCCGTAACCGGGGCACCGTCGGCGGAAGCGTGGTCCACGCCGACCCGTCGGCCGAGATGCCCGCCGTCATGCTCCTTGCCGACGCCCGCCTTGAGGTCCGCTCGGCCACCGCGTCACGTACCGTGGACGCGGCCGACTTCTTCTGGGGCTACCTGTCCACCTCGCTGGAGGAGGACGAGATCCTGGTACGCCTCACCCTGGAGGTTCCCCCGACAGGTACGCGCTGGGGTTTCTGCGAGTTCGCACAGCGACACGGCGACTTCGCCGAGGCAGGGGCCGCCTGCCTGTTGCCGCCGGGTGGCCGGCCGCGCGTTGTCACGTTCGGCGCCGCGGACCGGCCCTTCCGGGCCACGGAGACCGAGTCGGTACTGGTCGCGGGCCCGGCCGTCGACGAGAAAAGGCTCAGGCGCGCCGTGTCCGGGGACGCGGCGCGGGAGGGGATCACGGATCGGACCAAGGTCCGTCTGCTCGGCACGATGGTGCAGCGGGCGGTCGCCATGGCCCGCGATCAGCAGGTCTGACCGGACGGGGAAGAGCGGGACGAGGACGATCCGGTCTGGTACGCGCGTGCGGCGTGACAGGGCACGCGTACCAGGCCAGGCTTGTGCATGTCCGGGCACGTTCAGGCGACCGGACATGCGTCTGTGGTCCGGCGTGTGCATGTCCGGGCATGGGTGGCGGCCACGCGTATGTATGAGCGTGCCTAAGCGGCCGGGCGCGCGGGAAGCGGCCCGGCTTGTCTCGGCCAACTTTGGGATCTCCCCGTGGATCTCGTGCCGAGGCGGCTCCGTAGGACCCCTGGACACTGTCCGCTGGATCTTTGCCTATCGTGGCCGGTCACGCGGCACGCCGCGGCCGCCCGGAGAGGCACCGTCTGAACTCTCCTCAGCACGGTAAGAACCGCGGGGGCAGGGTCTAGTCGGGGCGGAACTGGTCTTCCACCCGAGCCAGGTGCAGCAGCATCGCCGCCCTCGCCCGCTCCGGGTCACGCGCCCGGATGGCTGCGGCGATCGCCTTGTGCTCGGCGGCTGACAGCAGCCGGGACTCGGTGCTGCTCGCGGTCACCGCGAGCACCTGATACTCCAGATCACGAATGCCACGCACCACGCTGAGCAGCAGGCGGTTGTTCGTGCGGCGCACGATCCACTCGTGAAACGCGATGTCGAGTTCGGGGAAGGTGTGCTGGTCCGAGGCGTCCAACTCGTCGAGCAACTGGTCGAGCTCGCTGAGGTCGTCGCCCGGCAGGTGCATCGCCGCCATCGCCGCTGCCTGCGGCTCGAGAAAGCGCCGCACCTCGAAGAGGTCGATCTCCGAGCCGCGGACCAGCCGGAACGCGTAGCTCAGCGGAGCCAGGAGAAACTCCGGACTCAGGTCCGTGACGTAGGTGCCGGCACCGCGCCTGGACTCGACGATGTTGACGGCCTCCAGGCTCCGCAGTGCCTCGCGCACCAGCGGCCGGGAGACCCCCAGCCGCGTCGCGAGCTCTCGCTCGGCCGGCAGTGCGTCTCCGGGAGAGAGTTCGCCGTTCAGGATCAGATTGACGACGTGCTCTTTCACATCGTGAAGAGGGCCAGACACGGTCTTCACCGTACCGGAGGCCCGCCGCTGATGTGAAAAGCGAGAGGGTGCCGACGCGCCGTCGGCACCCGGCCGTGCCCGCCCCGGGCCGGCGACCGGTTTCGCCGGTTCGGGTTGATCGGCGGTGCTCACCGTTTCCGTCATGGCGTCAGGCTGCGGGATGTATCGAGGAGGAGGTTGTCGCATGACGCATGATCTCCTTTTCGTCCGTCCCGTGAGGCAGTTCGGCGACGATGGCACCGCGGCGGAAGACCAGCACCCGGTCGCTCATGCCGCAGATCTCCTGGCCGTCCGAGCTGACCAGGATCACGGCCACCCCCGTACGGCCCAGCTCGCGCAGGATGGCGTAGATCTCCGCACGTGCGCCGACGTCCACGCCCGCCGTCGGCTCGATCAGGATGAGCACCTTCGGGCGGGTCGCCACAGACTTCGCGATGACCACCTTCTGCTGGTTGCCTCCGCTGAGGCCCCCCACCGGCACCGCCGGATCCGAGGGCTGGATGTTGAAGTCGGCGATCGCCTCCAGTGCGGCCTGCCTGACCTGTTTCCTTCGCAGCATGGCGGCTGCGCCGCGGATCGAGCCCCGTACGGTTGGGCAGGCCGCGATCGTCAACGCGAGGTTGCGCTCGATGCTCATACCCGCCACCAGGGCGTCCGCTCGGTCCTCGGGCACGAGGCCGATCCCCTCGCGCATCGCCTGTGCGGGTGAGGAGACGTGGACCTGCCTGCCCTGGAGCATCACCTGGCCGCCGACAAGCGGGCGCACGCCGGCCAGGGCCTCTGCGGCCTCCACCATCCCGGCGCCGACCAGGCCGGTGAGGCCGAGCACCTCGCCGGCACGTACCTCCAGCGAGAGCGGAGGCGCACCGCCGACACCGACATTCGAGACCGTAAGCACAGCCGCGTCGCCGGACTGCTCCGTCGCCGGCGGGTACATCGCCTGGACCGGCCGGTCCAGCATCGCGGCGATCATGGAGTCCACGTCCAGCTCCGCCTTGCCGAGTCGTTCCACGACCGCGCCGTTGCGCAGCACGGTGGCCCGGTCGCAGAGCGTTGTGATCTCGTCCAGGCGGTGACTGACGTAGACCAGCCCCACGCCGCGCTCACGCATACCGCGTAGTCGCTCGAACAGCGCGTCACGGTCGGCGGCGGTCAGCGAGGCCGTCGGCTCGTCGAGGATCAGCACCCTGGCGTCGGTGGCCAGCGCGCGGGCGATCTGTACGAGCTGGGCCTCGGGCACCGACAACGCGGAGACGGGTGTCGTGACGTCGAAGTCGAGCCCCATCATCGCCAGGGACTCTTCCACGATGGGCCTGGCACCGCGTCTGCTGAGCATTCCCCACCGGGTCGTCCGTTGCGAGGCCCGGGAGTTTCCCAACAGGAAGTTGTCCAGGATGGTCAGCCCCTCCACCAGCGGCAGGTGTTGATGGATGGCGTAGATGCCGAGCTTCTCCGCGTGCAGTGGGTTACGCAGCGCCGTCTGCGTACCGCCGACCTTCAGTCGCCCTCCCTCCGGGGAGTGCACGCCGGTCAACACTTTGATGAGTGTCGACTTGCCCGCGCCGTTCTCTCCCACGAGGGCGTGGATCTCACCCGGCTCAAGGCTGAAGTTCACCCCGTCCAACGCCTTGAAGCCGGAGTATGTCTTGGTGACCTCGACGGCTTCGAGGAGTGGCCTGCTCACCTGATGTCCCCCGTCCTCCGGATGTCGCCTGCCATCAGCACTTTCCTTCGATGGCCTTGGTGACGCGGGCCCGCAGCATGTCGTCCACCTCGAACGGCGAGCCGTTCACCGTCACGCTCTTCGCGCCCTGCTCGATCTCCTTGAGGTGCTCGGTCGACAGCAGCGTGATGGGCGGCTCGATCTTGGCGGGAACCTTCTCACCCTTGATGGTGGCGAGGGAGGCGTCGATGAACTTGGCCCCGACCTGGTCCAGGAACAGGATCCCGTCGGCCGCGAACGTTCCCTGATAGGTCGCCTGCAGGCCGATGCAGGTGCCGTTGTAGCCGATGAGCGTCACCTTGTCCTCCAGCTTGCGGGCGCGCAGGGCGGACAGCGCGCCGAACGCCATCTCGTCGTTGTCGGCGAAGATCGCGTCGATGTCGGAGTTGGCGGTGAGCAGGTCCGTCGTCACGCGCAGTGCCTTGTCCCGTGCCCAGTCGGCAGGCTGGCGGGCGACCACCTTGGCGTTGGGCGCGGTCTCGGCCAGGCCCTGCTCGAAACCATCGGCTCGCTCGATACCGGGAGTGTCAGCCGGTGCACCCTCCAACACCAGCACCCGGCCGGACCCGCCGAGCTTCTCGCCGAGCCACCGGCCGGCCACCTTCCCGCCCGCGGTCTCATCCCCGATGAGCGAGGACACGACCAGGCCGGTGCCATCGGTGCCGGGCACCTGTGACTGAAGGATGAAGACCGGGATGTTCGCCTGCTTGGCCTGCTGGAGCATCGGCATGATCTGCTGCTTGTCCCACGGCTCGATGCCGAGCGCGTCGACCCGCCGCGAGATCATGGTCTGTACCTTACTGATCATGTCCTGCATGTTGGCGCTGTCCTGAGCCAGCAGTTCCACATCGGGGTGCTTGGCGGCCTGCGCGATGGCGGCATCCGCCATGTCCTTGATCGCAGGGTTGTCCCATGCTTGGGTAACCATCCCAATAGTGGTCTTACCAGTTTCGGCTGACGTTTCCGCTGAGGTGCAGGCTGTGGGAAACATGAAAAGAATGCCTGCCGCCGCGATTGTCCAACGACGCATGATCTATCTCCAATGACCAGGGAGGGTATCCGCTAGGTGGCGGATGCTGGTGCGGTTGAGCGTGTCATCGGCCCGTGGCCCTGTCAAGATTTTGGCCTGACCAATTTTCCGGATCATGTCCTGTGGGACGCCGACGCTAGCTTTGACGGCTGTCGTAGTTCGATGTTCGTCGTCATATGCGGTTTCGCGGAGGGAGCGTCCCGGACGGGACGTGGGCACCTGTCCACAAGAGGTCCGAAGGAAACACGCACATGGCAGTTCGGTGCGATCGACGGCCCCAAGGTCCTCACCCTGCGCGAGGTGGAGGGGGGCGAGGTGGACGTCAAGCAGTTCCTCGTCGACGACATCGTGGCCGAGGCCCGTCAGTTCTCGCATTTGAAGCGGAGAGCCGTCGCTCACCCCCGCCTGAGGGTCCACTGCTGGCCATCCACGCCGGGGGCCAGCAGTACGACGGTTCGCCTGTCGCCACCCGGGTCGGTGAGGTGGACGGAACCGCCGATGGAGATGGTGACCCGGTTTTCGCCGGCATCGGTGAAGGTCCACGGGGGTGTGCGGGCCAGGTCGCAGGGCAGTGTGGCGGCCCGTGGAGGATAGATCAGTTCCAGGGCGCGGGCCAGGCGGTTCGCCGTCGTCGTGTGCGTGATGACGAAGCCGTCGCGCTCGGCGCTGCGGGCCACCTTCCACCTGGTGTCACACGCGCCGATCAGCGCTTTGGAGTTGAAGCCGCCCGCACCGCGCAGGCAGTGTCCTTTGGCGTTGACGATCTCGTAGGTGCCCGGTTCCACTGGGCCGGCCGAGGATGCCAGGGCATCAGGGGCGGGCAGGATCGAGCTTCGCGCGGGTCGGCAGGGCTTTTTCCGTCACCCAGACCCCGGCGATCACTACTGCGGCCGGCGCGGTGATTCTCGCCACGGCGTGCACCGACTTCTTCCGCTCCTGTTGTGATGGTCGGGCCGGGCTCCAGGTCCAATGGTTCTCCCCTCCTGGCCGCCTGACGCAGCCCTGACCGGAAGCTCTCGGCGAGCCCTTGGTTTTGAAGGTCGGGGATTTCTCGGCGATGCCGACCGGCCGGCGCGCGGTGTGCGAGACGACGCGGCGACAGTCGCGAGAGCGCAAAAGACGATCACCCCAAATGCGGTCGAATGTAGTGGTGTCCAATGCGGTGACATGACCGTATTTATAACTCTTTGTCGTAGTGTGGGGATTTCTCGCGCCGAACGACGGAGGAACCGGCATGGAAATCAAGCCACAGGCGGTTGTCATCCCCAAGGAAACCGGCCATCTCGAGCAGGGAAAGTACGGCCCTGTCTTTCCGAGGACCCCGGCGTGCTACGGGTTCACCATCATCGCAAAGGTAAAGTCCGGCCGCGCCGAGGCGATACGCAACTATGGTTACACGCTGGCCAAGGCGCTGGAAGGCGACTCGAGTCTCCTCGCGCCGCTCAAGCTGCACTATCTGCGCTGGGTGCTCTTCGACGACGACACACGTTTCATGTACCAGGGCATCTTCGACACCGACTTCGATAAATACACCGAAGACGCCATCATGCTGTTCAGTAGGGCAGGAGTGAGCACAGTCTTCGAGAATCTCGAGGGTTTTCCCGAAGACTGGAGAACCAACCCGGAGGCGTTCATCAGGTTCGTGCGCGAGCACCACTGCCCCAGCTTCATCGAGTACGGGGAATATCCGTACGTCACCGCCGACGAGATCAAAAAGGCTCTGCGAATCAAGGGCGCCCTTTCGGAGATGCTCGACCAGCTGCAGTGATATCGGGCCCCCGCGTGTCCCGCTGTGGATCGGAGATGAAATGAACGAATTCAGGACCGCGCGCACCTACAACCAGAACCACGTGCCGCGCGAATGCACTCCGGGCCGGCGACGGGTGAGCATCTACGTCGCATGGAGCTATCCAGCCGAGGCCGGCAGGAACCCGGCCGAGCTCGACAACCGGTTCTCCACGATGACCGAGGTCCGGCGCGTGGCCTGGCCCGCCTACGAGGAACCGAAGTGGTCCGACCCGATGCGGTTCCAGCAGGGCATCGCGGGGACGCTGGAGCTGTTCTTCTGGGCCTGGGTGCCGTTCCAGCAGTTCGTCGAGGAGACCACCGGGCACCCCGTGCCGGTCTATCAGCGCGTCGACCAGGCCGGTTTCCAGGCTCCGCTCGACGACCGGGTGCTGGCCGACACCGACACCCTGTTCGTGTTCGGGCTGGATCACATGATCACCGGGCAGGACGCCGCGCCCGAGGAGATCGAGGCACTGCGCGAGTTCCTCAGCCGGGAGGGAACCTGCCTGGTCCTGGGGCCGCATCACGACGTCGGCGCCTCGGAGGACCTGGCCGTGCGCAACGTCGAGTACTACCACCACGGCGACCTGCTTGTCCCCCGCCAGCAGCGGTTCGGCAGGTACACCCGATCCTTGATGGAAGGGCTCGAAGTGCCCGTCGAGAACCGCTACGGGCTGCGCCCCGCGGTGCGGGAACCGGGCAAGATCGCCCCGCTGTCCATCACCAGGGATCTGGACACCAAGGGGTGGCTGGACGGGGTGACCACCTTCAACTTCCACATGCACCTGCCGCACTACGCCGTGACGACCGACGACCCGGACGTCATCCAGGTGCTGGGCAGGCAACCGGTCGACACGTCCAGGCCGCACCCGTTCACGGAGGCCGGAAACACCGAGTTCAACATGTTCCTGTGGATGCCCCCGCGCGGTGAGCGGGCCGGCGACATTCTCATGGCGGACTCCACGATCTTCAGCTCGTTGTTCGGCGGCGACGAGAGCCTGCGCAATTTCTGGAGAAACCTCGTCTCGCTCAAGTAGTCCCACGGAAGAGGAGGTATTCGTGACCGGGCAAACGCACGTCACGCTCGAACTCGACGACATCCAGCGCGGGGTTCTCAGCCCTCGCCCGACCCCGTACGCCGCGACGTACATCCTGTTCCGGATCGACGACCGCGCGCACGGGCGGGAGCTGATGCGGCGCGTGAGCGCGGTGGTGACCTCGGCCGCCGACTCGATGAGTCCCCTGGGCGAGACCTGGGTGAGCGTCGCGGTCACCTATCACGGCCTCAAGGCCCTGGGAGTGCCGCGGGAGTCGCTGGAGACGTTCCCCTGGGAGTTCCGGCAGGGGATGGTCGCACGGGCGAAGGTGCTGGGCGACACCGGAGAGAGCGCCCCCGAGAACTGGGAAGCGCCGCTGGGCACGTCCGAGGTCCACGTGGTGCTCACCGCGCTCGCGCCTGACAGCGCGCGACTGGAGGCGGCCATCGACCACGCCCGGCCGGCGTATCGCGGCCTTCCCGGCGTGGCCGCGATCTGGCGGCAGGACTGCTACGCGCTGCCCGGCGAGACCGAGCCCTTCGGCTACCGCGACGGCATCAGCCATCCGGCTGTCGAGGGCAGCGGCATCGCCGGGTCGAACAAGCTGGAGGCGCCGCTCAAGGCCGGCGAGTTCGTGCTCGGCTATCGCGACGAGATGGGCGGCGTCCAGGCCCTGGGGCCCGAGGTGCTGGGCCGTAACGGCACCTTCGTGGCCTTCCGCAAGCTCCACCAGCGTGTCGCCGTGTTCCGGCGGTACCTGAGGGATAACTCGAGCGGCCCCGAGGACGAGGAACTGCTGGCGGCGAAGATCATGGGGCGCTGGCGCAGCGGTGCACCGCTGGCGCTCAGCCCGCAGCATGACGACCCCGACCTCGGCGCCGACCGAGGCCGCAACAACAGCTTCATCTACGAGCAGGACGATCCGACGGGGTTCACGACTCCCTGCGGCAGCCACATCCGCCGGGCCAATCCCCGCGACGCCGCGGTGGCGGGAGCGCCGAGGCTGCACCGGATGATCAGACGCGGCACCGCGTACGGCCCGCTGCTGCCCGACGGGGTCCTGGAAGACGACGGAGCCGACCGCGGACTGATGTTCACGTTCGTCGGAGCGTACCTCGGGCGGCAGTTCGAGTTCGTCCAGTCGCAATGGATGAACGACGGCGTCTTCTTCGGCGCGGGCGACGCGAGAGATCCCATAGTCGGATCCAACGACGGCCCGGGTGACTTCACGATCCCCCGGCGGCCGGTCCGGCGGCGCCTGCCGTCGCTGCCGCAGTTCGTCGTCGTACGTGGCGGGGAGTACTGCTTCATGCCTGGACTGCGCGCCCTGAGCTGGCTCGGCGATCTCGAAGGCTGAGGTGCGGCGACGGGTTCCGCCCGGGGACGGTCGCCATCGGGGTGGGAGGGGCGCATGGAAACACTGCATCTGGTGACCAACGCGGTCACCGTGATCTTCATTGCGACCACCATGTTCGCGGCCGGTCTCGGAGCCACACTGCCTGCGTTGCGCGCCATCCTGGCCGATCTCCCGCTGCTCCTGCTGGCGCTGTCGGCCAACCTGGTGGTCATCCCGCTGCTGGGCTGGGGGGTCGCCGCGCTGTTCGGCCTGTCCACGGCGCCTTTCATAGCGTTGGTGCTCGTCGCGTCCTCGCCGGGCGGGCCGCTTGGGGCGAAGCTGGGCATGGTGCAGAACGGAGACGTGGTCGCGGGCGCGGCGATGCAGGTGCTGCTCGCCACGGCGGGCAGCATCACCTTCGGCCCGACGGTCAACGCCATCCTCACCGCGGCCGAGGTCGGCGGGGGAGTCTCCCTCGACGTCGCCGCGCTGGTGCGGACCGTGGCCGTCCTGCAGCTTGTGCCGTTCGCCGTCGGACTCGTTCTGCGCCGCTACGCACCGCCCACGGCGCGATCGTGGCATCCCGTCGCCGTCAAGGTGTCGAACGTGACGTTCATGATCGTGCTGGCGGGCATGCTGCTGGGCAGCTGGCATGACGTCGTCGCGCTGCTCGGCTCACGCGCGCTGCTCGCGGGGTTCGTCCTGTCCGTCGCCATGTTCACCGCCGGCACATTGCTGGCCACGGGATCGCCGGTGCGCCGCACCACCATGGGGGGCGTCGCGGCGGTGCGCAACGCGGGGCCCGCGCTGGCCGCCGTCGGCATCGCCTTCGGCAACCAGCAGGCAGTCCTGGGAGCGCTTGCCGCGGTGCTGCTCAGCGGCCTGGCTGCGGCCGTGCCGATCGCCGCGCTGCTCAGCCGCGGGCGCGGCGGCAGCACCACCTGAAATGCGCGGTCCCGCCGCATCATGCCGCTAACGGTTTCTGATGGGGCGGTCGCGGGTTCGAATCCCGCCACCGGCGCGAGCCGGTGTAGCTCAGCGGGCAGAGCGCCTACGTATCGTCACCGAGAGGCCGGGACCACCGAGGTGAATCGGGTGCCCGGCCTTCGCGTTGTCATCTCAGATCGTTGCCGACTCTCAGCCGTTCGATGGCCGGGTGGACGTCAGCCGGGCTGATCGCTGTCCTTGTGCTTGCCCCAGCCGTGCCAGCGGTCGATCTCGATCCAGGCGCTGACCCTGCCGCGGTCCCGCTGCGGGTACTTCTTCCCGAGGTACTGCTGGGCCAGCCGGTCGATGTCGGTCAGATCCTTGTCGTCGTGTATGTCGGCGACATGCCCGATGATGCTGACGTGTGTGTACCAGTTGCCCTCGTCGAGCACGGTGAGGCTGACCCGTGGGTCGTCGCGTAGGTGGTTCAGCCGCTTGCGGCCCTCGTCCATGTTGACCAGGATCCGGCCGTCGTCCCAGAGATACCAGGTGGCGGTGGACACCGGCCGGCCGTCGGGCTGGAGCGTTGTGATGACGGCCGGATTCGGCCTCTTCAGCATGGCGACTGCTTCCTCGGGAAGCGGCGGGTTCGACATGATCTCTCCTCTTCGCGTCGGCGTCTCACGTCCCGGACGGTAACGGTTACCCGACCTTCCGTACGCGGTCCGTTCCGTGCTGGGACGCCGAGGGAACGCCTGTCGAGGCCGGAATCCCCGGCCCCGGACAACCGGCCGCAGGAGTGAGAGTGCCCATCCCAGGTTGAGCCGCAAAC
This sequence comes from Streptosporangium sp. NPDC006013, assembly GCF_040614275.1. Classification (NCBI taxonomy): domain Bacteria; kingdom Bacillati; phylum Actinomycetota; class Actinomycetes; order Streptosporangiales; family Streptosporangiaceae; genus Streptosporangium; species Streptosporangium sp. NPDC006013. The sequence continues at coordinate 2,358 of NZ_JBEXUE010000074.1, read as the reverse complement.
CCGTGACCTTGGCACTTTTCCCGGACCAAGGCCGCTGCGGGGCTTATCAAGGACAAGCCCTGTCCTTCGTGACTCCTCCGCTCCCCGAAGGGAGCGGCTTCTCGTTAAGCCGCCGCGGCGTCACAAAGGGCAGGCCCTGTCTTCAGGATGGGCGCCCACTCACCGCGATCGGGCGAGCCGGAACCCCAGGTCGTCGATGCGGAAGGTCGGGTGACTCTTGCGGCGGCACGACGCCCGGCATCCTCGGGGGTGATCGTACAGACCTCCGCCCCGGAACACCCGGTACGGGCCGTAGACCTCGGGATCGTAGACATCCCAGCACCACTCCCACACGTTGCCGATCATGTCGTGCAGGCCCCACGCGTTCGGCGCCCTGGTCGCGACGTCGTGCACCTCGCCACCGGAGTTCCCGCGGTACCAGGCGATCTCGTCCAGTTCCCCGTAGCGCACGCCGGAGGTCCCGGCCCGGCACGCGTACTCCCACTCCGCCTCGGACGGGAGGCGGTAGCCGTCGGCCGCCAGGTCGCAGACCACGTCCTGGCCGTCGGGGTCGTCGCCCATCGTGTAGCAGGGTTCGAGCCCCGTCGTCCGCGAGAGCAGGTTGCAGAACCGGACGGCGTCCATCCAGGAGACCTCGGTCACCGGCGTCCGCGGCCCCGCCGGACTCGCGGGCGCCTCGCCTCGAACGGCCCGGTACAGCTCGCGGGTCACCGGATACGGCGCCAGACAGAAGGCCCCGACCTCGACCTTCCAGATCGCCTTCGTGCCCTCGTCCCGCAGGAAGATGCTCCCGGCGGGAATCTCGACCAGGTGCTCGGCGATCGCCTGGCGCGGCGTCGACTCGGGGCTCATCGCAGGTCTCGTTCCACTCGATCGGTCCGGGTGAACGACATGCGGACACACCCGTTCGTGAACGCTACCAGGCGCCCCACGTTCGAACCTGACCCGAGGGCGACCGCGTCTCAGCGCAGCAGTGATCGTGCCGTGGGCGCCAGCCGGAGCCGCTGCGGGGTGCCGGTGAGCGTTTCCGACAGTTCCGGGAGCACCCGATCACGCCAGGTGCGCGAGCGGGCCAGCCGGTCCTGGTGATCGGCGAGATCGTCAGGACCGGTGAACCGGGAGAACCACACGAAGACGTTCTCCCCGGTGCGGACCGGCAGGGCGGGGAAGGTGTTCTCGGCGTACTCGGTCCGCAGGCAGGCCAGCGGCCGTGCTCCGGTCTCGGCCAGCACCGGTCGTACGGAGCGGTCGAAGAAGTCCACGAAGGCGTCGTCGAACGGCCGGTCGCGGTGGTAGATCGTCGCGGTGACGATCGACGGCGGCGCGGCGTCGCCGACCGGAGGCCGCGCCGATGCTGGAAAGTCCTCTCTCGCACGCAACAGCAGCACGTCATCGGAGTCGATCATCGTCGCGTTGGCCCGATCCCGGTTCGCCTTCCAGACCGGACCGCCGTAGAAGGAGCGCAGTGCCTCGGCCCGGTGCTCCATGTCGGGGAATCCGCGCAGCCAGACGAACCGGTTCGGAGCGTCGAGGTCGCGGAACTGGCCGATGACGGTCATCCCCGCCGCCTCCTGGGACTCGATGAACTCCCTCTCGAAGAGGTCGATCAGCACATCACGTCCCCCCTCGTGCAGGGTGTACTGCCTGAGCTCGACGATCGGGCATCGGCTGTCCTTCACCGGCGAAGATCCTTCCGTGTTGCTGGAACAAACATTGTTACTACTGAAGGCGTGCGTCATCGCGCCTACAGGCAGTCCCGCAGCACATCGGCGATCGAGGTGCGACCGAGTTCGCGGCGCAGGCTCTGGTCGGCCTGCTCGTAGACCACGCCCAGCACTGGCCGGATGCCCCTGCCGATCGGGCACTCCAGGTTGGGCTCGGTGTGGTGCATGGCGAAGAGCGGTTCTCGCTCCACGGCGTCGTACACCTGGAGCAGGGTGATGTCCTCGGGTGCACGGGCCATGCTCCAGCCGGCCCCGGCCCCGTGACGGACCTCCACCAGGCCCGCCCGGCGCAGATCGCCGAGGCTGCGCCGGATGATCACCGCATTGGTGTTGACGCTGGCGGCGACCTGCTCCGAGGTCAGCCACTCCTGCCCGCGCCGCTGGGCGAGCGCGATCCAGGTCAGAGCGTGTACGGCGATCGTCAGCCGGCTGTTCGCAGCCATCGTCCTCCTTGCCTGTAACAATGTATGTTACATCCAGGCGGCCGACACCGAACCGATGCCGGGCGAAGGAGCCAGGCCTGGGATTCCGACAGGATCTCCTAAGCGCCTATCCAGAAGTTCTGCGCGTAACCGGGCGTGAGATCGCCGGGGCGTGAGGGCGTTGACACGGGCCTCGCCGGGGGTTGGATCGA
>NZ_JBEXUE010000073.1:0-29293 GCF_040614275.1 Streptosporangium sp. NPDC006013 | reverse complement strand
CCCCGGACCTTTCGCCGGCTCTTGACGCAACTTTTCCCGCCGGGGCCCCATCTATCAGGGGGCTCCGCGTCGACTGCCGTCAGGCGGGACTACCGGCGGTAGTAGTTGTACACGCGTACCCGGTCGGACCGGCTCCTGCTCTCGGAGAGGTCGTCGGTCCCGTCGAAGATCGCGCGGTACTCACCGCTCTTGGTGGCGCGGGCCTTGGCGCGGAACGTGCCCTTCCAGCCGGTGTCGGCGGAGGTCACGAACTTCCAGGCGCTGGAGCCGCGCTTGCGGAAGTAGATCTCCACCTCCTCGCCCCGTACGTCCTTCCAGCGGTGGTCGTTGACCTGGAGGCGACCGGTGAAGTAGACCCAGCGGCCCTTGCGGACGGACTCGGGACTGGCGGAGAACCGGTAGACGCGGGTCTCGGCCTTCTCCTTCTTCTCGTGCTTGACGGAGAAGTTGACCTCGTCGGTGACCTTCTTGCCGTCCTTGTCGTACGCGTCGGCGATGGCGACCCAGCGGCCCTCGAAGTCGGAGGCGTCGAAGCTGGTCGTGAAACGCCACAGGTCGCCCTGGTGGAAGATCCGGGGCTCGCGCGCGTCCTGGGTGCGCAGCTGGTCGGAGACCGGCTTGAGGCGCAGTTCGACGCGCTCGGCCTCGGTGGTGCGGACCTCGATGGTGACCCTCGTGTCGTCGTCACCCTGCACGACGACCGGATTGGGGTTGACGCTGTCGATGCGCACACTGAGGGCGGCTCGCTCCGCGAAGGCCGTTCCGGCGGACATGAGCAGCGAGCCGCTCACGGCTGCGGACAGCAGGCCGATGGCGATTCGTTTCATCAAGATTATTTCCTTTTCTCCCCGTTGGCGGAGGCGGTCGGGAGTGACCGTCTACTCCCCATAAGACGGCTCAGAAGTAAGTGATGTTGCCCAAAGTCCCAAAAAAAGTAGCTTTAAGTCTCCGTTAGGTAATGTTTCTCCGCGGGAATGGGCAGGTCAATGGCCGGTCGCCGCCGTCAGAAAAGTTTTTTCCACAAAAAGAGATATGTCCGGTTTGCCGGGAATAAGGGCTGGGGTGGCGCGCGGTGCCCGCTCGGGGTGGCCCGGCGCTAGATCGGACATATCGGACATGACGTCGCGGCTGCCGAGGGCGGATAACGTTTACGCATGAGTGCCACCATCGTCGCCAAGGATCTGGCCGCCGGACACGGCGACCGAGCGCTTTTCGCCGGGCTCGACCTGGTGGTCGCCCCGGGCGACGTCGTCGGCCTGGTCGGGGTGAACGGCGCGGGGAAGTCCACTCTGATGCGGATCCTCGCCGGGCTGCTGCCTCCCGAGCACGGTTCCGTACGGCTCAGCCCGCCCTCGGCGTCGGTCGGCTACCTGCCGCAGGAGCGCGAGCGCCGGGCGGGCGAGACGATCGCGGACTTCCTGGCCCGCCGCACCGGGGTGGCCGCCGCACAGCGCGCGCTGGACGCCGCGACCCAGGGGCTGGTCGAGGGCCGTCCGGGTGCCGACGACGAGTACGCCGTGGGTCTGGAGCGCTGGCTGGCCCTGGGCGGTGCCGACCTGGAGGACCGCGCGGGGGAGGTGGTCGCCGAACTCGGCCTCGCCGTGGAGCTCGACCGGCCGATGACGGCGCTCTCCGGGGGGCAGGCGGCGCGGGCGGGCATGGCCTCCCTGCTGCTCAGCCGCTACGACGTCTTCCTGCTGGACGAGCCCACCAACGACCTCGACCTGGAGGGGCTGGAGCGGCTCGAACGCTTCGTCGCCGGTCTGCGCGCCGGGACCGTCCTGGTCAGCCACGACCGCGAGTTCCTGGCCAGGACCGTGAACCGGGTCGTCGAACTCGATCTCGTCCAGCGGTTGATCCGTCTGCACGGTGGCGGCTACGAGGCGTACCTCGCCGAGCGTGAGGTCGCCCGCCGGCACGCTCGCGACGAGTACGAGGAGTACGCCGGCACCGTCGCGGCCCTCAAGCAGCGCGCCGGGATCCAGCGTGCCTGGATGGAGAAGGGCGTCAGGAACGCGCGGCGCAAGGCGACGGACAATGACAAGATCGGCCGTAACCTCCGTGCCGAGACGACCGAGAAGCAGGCCGCGAAGGCTCGCCAGACCGAGCGGATGATCGAGCGGCTGGAGGAGGTCGAGGAGCCCCGCAAGGAGTGGGAGCTCCGGATGGAGATCGCGGTCGCCCCCCGCTCCGGAGCCGTCGTCGCGACGCTGCGCGAGGCCGTGGTCCGGCGCGGCGCGTTCGCTCTCGGCCCGGTGAACCTGCAGATCGGCTGGGCCGACCGGGTGGCGGTCACCGGTGCCAACGGCTCGGGCAAGTCCACGCTGCTCGCCACGCTCCTGGGCCGGATCCCGCTTCAGGAGGGAGGTGCCTCACTCGGTCCCGGCGTGGTCGTCGGCGAGGTGGACCAGGCGCGCGGGCTGTTCCTCGGTGACGAGCCCCTGGTGGACGCCTTCGGGGCCGCCGTGCCCGACATGACCCCCGCCGACGTCCGTACGCTGCTGGCCAAGTTCGGGCTGCGCGCCGCGCATGTGCCGCGCCCGGCCGTCACCCTGTCGCCGGGGGAGCGGACCAGGGCGGCGCTGGCGCTGCTCCAGGCACGCGGGGTGAACCTGCTCGTGCTCGACGAGCCGACCAACCACCTGGATCTGGCCGCGATCGAACAGCTGGAGTCCGCGCTCGCCTCCTATCCCGGTACGCTGCTGCTGGTCACCCACGACCGCCGGATGCTGGACGCGGTGCACACCACCCGGCGCATCCACGTCGACGCCGGTCGGATCACCGAGAGCTGAACGGGACGGCTACCGGCACCTTGACTCTTGACGTAACTTTCGCAAGTTTACGCAAGTAATTGCTTCCCTTGCCTTATAGTTTCATCATGACGCGACGGCTTGCAGAAGTGGCCAAGAAGGTCGGGATGAGCGAGGCGACGGTCAGCCGCGTGCTCAACGGGAAGCCCGGGGTGTCCGAGGCGACCCGCGAGGCCGTTCTCACCGCGCTCGACGTGCTCGGCTACGAGCGGCCGACCCAGTTGCGGGGTGACAGGGCGAGGCTGGTCGGGCTCGTCCTCCCCGAGCTGCAGAATCCCATCTTCCCCGCTTTCGCCGAGGTGGTCGGCGGGGCGCTGGCCCAGCAGGGGTTCACCTCCGTGTTGTGCACCCGCACGCTGGGCGGCGTCTCCGAGGCGGAGTACGTCGACCTGCTGCTCCAGCAGCAGGTGTCGGGTGTGGTGTTCGCCGGAGGTCTGTTCGCCCAGGCGGACGCCTCGCACGAGCACTACGAGCTGCTGCGGGAGCGGCGCCTGCCGACCGTGCTGGTGAACGCCGCGGTCGCGCATCTCGCCTTCCCGCAGGTCTCCTGTGACGACGTGGCCGCCGCCGAGATGGCGCTGGGCCATCTGCGGTCGCTGGGCCACGAGCGGATCGGCATGGTGCTCGGCCCCCCCGATCACGTGCCCTCGCGGCGCAAGCTGGACGCGGCGGGGATCGACCCGGAGTTCGTGGAGCACACCATGTTCTCCCTGGAAGGCGGGCACGCGGCGACCGCGCGGCTGATCCGCAAGGGCGTGACCGGCGTCATCTGCGCCAGCGACGTGATGGCCCTGGGGGCGATCAGGGCGGCCCGCAGGGCGGGGCTCTCCGTACCCGGAGACATCTCGGTGATCGGCTATGACGACTCCGCGCTGATGAACTGCACGGACCCGCCGCTGACGACGCTGCGCCAGCCGATCGACGCGATGGGGCGCGCGGTCGTCGACCTTCTCGCGGCCCAGATCGACAAGGCGCTGGTCCCGGCCGACGAGCTGCTGTTCGAGCCCGAACTGGTGGTCAGGGCCTCGACCGGCCCGGTGAAACGCTGAGGGAACTCGCTGTTTCCGCAGTCGTTTGTCGCTGACTTCCTTATTTACGTTAAAGCATTGCGGAAACATGCCTTAAAACAGGGATTTAATGTTCAAGAATTCCTGAAATTTGCGGCCCAGGTGTTGGCCTCCACCGCCGGTCAGCCCATCGGCGGGCGATGTGCCCACTCTGGGGCGTCATGGGGCTTGTCCGGCACTTTGGTGGTTACTGAGCCATCTACGGGCCGCCCTTTTACCGTTTTGGTCACGCTGCGTAGTTACTGATCTCTTAAGGTGATCGCAGCGGGTGTGGAGGATCCATCACTTGCTCTTCCCCCCGAAGACTCCGTCATTCGGAAGGAAGAGACCTTGCGTAAGAGATTCGCCGCACTCACCTCGGCGGGGGCGGGCGCCTTGCTGTTCATCCTGGCGGCGCCGGCGGTGGCGGCCCCCAGCGCCGACACCATCGTCACGTTCACCGTGACGGCGGGAAGCCTGGACATCACCGCGCCGGCCGGTCCGACCAGCATCGGCTCCGCCGCTCCCGCCGGCACGGTCACCGGGCAGATCGGCCCGGTGTCGGTCTCCGACACCCGCGGCGGGGCTACCTCGCTCTGGACCGCGTCGGTGTTCGCGACGGACTTCACCGTCGACGACCTGACCGTTCCCTTCGCCGCGGTGCAGTACTGGTCCGGCCCGGCGACCGACACCACCGGCGGCGGCACCTTCACCCCCGGCCAGCTCACGGCAGGCGACGCCGTCACTCTGACCGGTACGACGGAGACCGCCGTGACGGCCTTCGGCCACACGGGGGGCACCGGCGGTAGCACGGCCACCTGGAACCCCATGTTGATCGTCAACGTCCCCATCACGGCCGAGCTGGGCGCCTACAGCGGGACGGTGACACATCAGGTGGCGTAACCGGCTCGCTGGAGCGTTCATACCGACGCTGCTGGCCGCGCTGTTCTCCGGCGCGGCCGGCGCGAGCCCGGTCACCACCGACCCCCGGGGCACGATCGGCATCCGCCTCCTTGAGGCGCCGGTCAGCCACCGCGACGACCCGCGCGCGCTCTCCTACATCGTCGACCATCTCCATCCGGGCACCACCATCCGGCGAAAACTGGAGGTTTCCAACACCTCCAAGAGGACCCAGCACATCCGCCTGTATCCGGCCAGTGCCGACATCGTGCGGAACACTTTCAGCGCGCCGCCGGGACAGGTCCAGAACGAGCTGGCGAGCTGGATATCACTCGACCGCCCCTCGATCGACGTGGCACCGGGCGGCGAGGAGGTCGCACAGGTAAAGATCACAGTGCCGCCCGCCGCCTCGCGCGGCGAGCGGTACGGCGTCGTCTGGGCGGAGAGCGTGGCCGAACCCGACGTCACCAACCCCGTGCGCGTCATCAATCGTGTCGGGATCCGCGTCTACCTCGACGTCGGGAACGGTGGCGACCCGCCTTCGGACTTCCGGGTCGAGAATCTGACCCCCAAGCGCGGCACGGACGGCAGCCCGCAGGTGGCGGCACTGGTCCGTAACACCGGTGAGCGGACGCTGGACATGAGCGGGACGCTGTCGCTGTCGGAGGGACCGAGTGGCCTGCAGACCGGGCCCTTCCCCGCCGACCTGGGAGTCACGCTGCTTCCGGGGGCAGCCGCTCCGGTGGTCGTGACCCTGGACCCGCAGGTGCCCGCCGGGCCCTGGAAGGCGAAGCTGACCCTGATGAGCGGCATGGTGAAACGGGCGGTCACCGCCACCATCACCTTCCCCGCGACGGGCACTGGCCCGCCTGTCACGCCCGACCAGGACTACCTGCCCATGGCGGGGCTGATCGCGGGACTGGTCGTGCTGCCCGCGACGGCACTCGGATTCATGGTGCGCCGCAGGCGCCGGGCCGCCTCCCCGGTGAGCTGACGCTCTCACCGGGGAGGGCGGCTCCGGCCGTCGGTCACTTCGAGACGTAGAGGACCTTCCAGGTGCCCTCGTACAGGCAGTTCAGCGAGGGCTTGGAAGCCTTGGCCTCCGAGCAGACCTTCAGCTCGACCTCGTAGAGGTCGCGCTGGGTGAACGCGAACGACTTCGGAGTGCCGTACGAGCAGTCGACGACACTGTGGTGCTTGAACGGCAGGTTCCCGTCCGCGGTCCGGTAGGTGAGGCGGAAGACCGCCCAGCCGCAGGAGGGCCCCCTGGTCAGGTCGTAGACCTTGCCGGAGATCCGGCCCGTCGCGGCGGCCGGGATGTCGGCGTGGTCCTCGCCGGTGACCGTCAGCGAGCCGTGTGTCTTGGCCTTCCGGCCGGGAGCGTACCGGACGCCCCACTGGATGGTGCCCTGGGTGGCGCTCTGCGCGGCCGTCGTGTCCTCGGTGGGGCCGGTCGCGGCCTGGGCGGCCACCGGGGTGATCGATATGAGAGCGGCGGCGAGGGCGAGTGCTGTCAGGGAACGGGTGATCGTCATGGGAGGGGTTCCTTTCCGGCTGCGATGCCCACAGTCTGAGATGGGCTGCTTTCAACCGGGTTGACCGCCATCTGCAAGCGAGTATCAGCCGCCTATCAGGGGGAAGGGGAAGCGGCAGGAGGTATGCACATGGAAGCGCTGGGAATCGACATCGGCGGGTCGGGAATCAAGGGTGCGCCGGTGGACGTCGCCGCGGGGCGGCTGACCCGAGAGCGGTTGCGCATTCCCACACCGAAGCCCGCCAAGCCCAGAGCGGTGGCCGAAGTGGTGGTGCGGATCGTCCGGCACTTCGACTGGGACGGGCCGGTGGGCGTGACCTTTCCTGGAGTCGTGGTCGACGGGGTCGCCGGCTCGGCCGCCAACGTGGACAAGGACTGGATCGGCACGAACGCGCGAGAGCTGTTCTCCGTGGAGACCGGCCTGCCGACAACGGTGCTCAACGACGCCGACGCGGCGGGCCTGGCCGAGGTGGGGGCAGGGGCGGCCAAGGGCAGATCGGGGGTGGTCATGCTGCTGACCTTCGGCACCGGGATCGGCAGTGCCCTGTTCATGGACGGCCGTCTGGTGCCCAACACCGAGCTCGGCCACCTGGAGATCAGGGGCAAGGAGGCGGAGAAGCGTGCCTCCGACCACGCGCGGGAGGCACACGACCTCGGCTGGGACGAGTGGGCCGACCGGGTGACCGAGTATCTCGAACACCTTGAGGTGCTTTTCTCTCCCTCGCTGTTCGTCATCGGCGGAGGGGTCAGCAAGAAGGCCGACAGGTTCCTGCCCCGGATCAAGATACGTACCCCGATCGTCCCCGCGGCTCTCCAGAACGAGGCGGGCATCGTGGGTGCGGCCATGGCGGCCTTGCGAAAGCAGCAGAACCGGCCCGCCTAGCCGGCCGCGGTGACGCTGCTGTCAGAACGCGAGCGCCGGTGGGCCGGGCGCCCGTCGGCGAACGCCGGTGAGGCGGATGAGGTCTCTGCGGGGTTGTGCGGGCCTCGGTCCGCTGAGCGCCGCTGCCGACGCCTGCTGAGCGGGGCCGGTCACGCTGTTTCGGCGCTGAGGGTCTGTGCCACGGGCCGGCGGGCCGCCAGGCGTGCGGGCAGGGCGGTGAGTGCCGCCGTCGCCAGGAGAGTCGCGAGTACGGCGCCGAGCAGCCAGGAGGAGGGGGGTTCCGCCGCGTTCCTGGCGGCGAAGAGCGAGAGCAGGCCGATGCCCAGAGGGACGCCGATGATGGCGCCGGCCAGCGCGGGCAGGAGCTGGGCGGTGGACAGTCCCGCGGTGATCTGCCCGGGGGTGGCGCCGAGCGTACGTGCGATGGCCATGTTCGCCCGGGCCTCCATGGCAGTGGTCCAGGTGAGCGTGATGGTGTTCACGACGGCGAGGGCGATCAGCAGGATGGTGACGGCGAGCATCAGCCGGCGGTCGTGCTCGCCGCGCAGGTTGGGCAGGACGGAGGAGCCATCCAGGCCGTAGCCCCTCTCCTGCTGGGCGTAGAGGGTCAGCAGGGCGACGATCGCGATCACCGTGGTGGCGGTGGAGCACGCCTGCAGCACGGCGCGACCCGGCCGGCGGGCGGTCAGCCGCAGCCCGAGCAGCAGCGGCGTGGGCAGCAGCGCGGACAGCGCGGTGAGCCAGGGTCGGTGACGGGGCTGGTGCGCGGTGGCGGTCAGCGCCGTGACGGTCGCCGTACGACTGGCCCGCAGCGTGGGACGCAGCGTGGACAGCACCGCCACCGCCACGGCGAGGACGGTCGCCGCCGCGACGGTGGCGGCGGTCACCCCGACCGCGTCGCCGATCCGGCTGGCGGTGGGGCTGGCGATGGCGGGCACGGCCAGGCGGGCGATCACCAGCCCCAGCGCGTCGCCGGCCAGCGCCAGCGCCAGGTACTCGGTGAGCAGGACGGCGGCGATCAGACCCGGGGCGGCGCCGACGGCCTTGAGCAGCCCGGCCCGGCGCGTCTGCTCGACGGCGCGTCCCGCGGCCAGCGCCGCCACTCCGGTGATGGCCAGGAAACTGAGCAGCCAGCTGCCGACGACCAGGATCGGCTGGCTGTCCTTGAGGATGACCATGTCCTGTTCGGCGGTGAACTGCCAGGAGCGGAAGTTGATCCAGATGGTGGAGTCTCGGTGGGCGTCGCGGAAGGCCTCGGTGGCGGCGGGGTCGCGCAGCTTGAGGTCCAGGGCCATGGTCACCGGGAGATCTTGGGACGATGCCAGTGTCCGGGCATCCGATCGGGTCATCCAGGCCAGGCCGCTGTAGTCGCTCCCCCCGCCGTACGGGCCGATCTGCGCCGCCCAGGGGTAGATGGAGGTGGCCGCGGTGACGGCGATCCCGACGACGGGGTACGACCGGCCGGCGATGATGACGCGGTCGCCGACGCCGACGCCCAGCGCGGTGGCGAAACCGCGTTCGAGGACCGTGCCGCCGGAGCGTACCCAACGACCCGAGGTCACCAGCGGCCGGTTGACCGCGCCGGGCGTCTCGGCGAAGCCCTGCACCACCACTGAGGACGAGGTGGAATCGCGCGTGGTCAGGTCGGCGTAGACGATGCGATAGGGGCCATGGTGGGCGACTGCTTCGGGATCGTCCGCCAGCGAGGCCAGAGCCGGGGTCACGGCCGGGCCGGAGGCGGGGGAGAGCGCCACCACGTCCGGCCCGGCGGTGGCCGCGCGGGTCTGCTCGTACAGCGCGTCGCTCACGCCGCGCAGGGACAGGCCCAACGCCAGGGTGGCGGTTGCCACGGTGACCGCGAGCAGAAGCATCGCGGCCTGGACCTTGTGCCGGCGCACGTCGGCCAGCACCAGGCGCACGACGAGCACGATGGAACCCATGACGTTCAGCCCTCCAGCCCGATCAACCCGCCGAGCCCGCGCGGGTGGGAGCCGGCCAGCCAGGTGTCGTCGACGAACATCCCGTCGCGCATCGAGACCAGCCGATCCGCCGTGGCCGCCACCCGCTCGTCATGCGTGACGATCACGAAGGTCTGCCCCGCGGCACGCAGCTCCTCGAAGACCCTCAGCACATCGAGGGTCGCCGCGGTGTCGAGGTTGCCGGTCGGCTCGTCGGCCAGGACGACCAGCGGGTCGTTGGCCAGCGCACGGGCGATGGCGACCCGCTGACGCTGCCCACCGGACAGCTGCGACGGCAGATGCCGGGCACGGTCGGCGAGCCCGACCCGTTCCAGCAGCAGGCTCGCGCGGCGCCTGGCCTGGCGGCGCGAGCGCCCGGCCAGCAGCACGGGCAGCTCCACGTTCTCGGCCGCCGACAGTTCCTCCACCAGATGGAAGGCCTGGAAGACGAACCCCACCGACCGGCGCCGCATGCGTGACAGAGCTCGCTCGCTCAGCGTGTCGACGCGCCGCCCGGCCAGCCACACCTCTCCATCGGTAGGCCGCTCCAGGCCACCCAGCAGGTGCAGCAGAGTGGATTTCCCGCAGCCGCTGGGTCCCATCACCGCCAGCATCTGTCCCTGCGGCACCTCCAGGTCGACCTCGTCCACCGCGCGGACCCGGCTCTGCCCCTGACCGTGCGTCTTCACCAGGCCGCAGGCCCGGACCGCGGCACTTGACACGTTCATCCACCCTCAACTTCGTCATCGACCTTGGACCAGGCCCGCTCACAGGCATCCAGCCAGCGCAGGTCCGCCTGCAACCGCAGCACGACCCCTTCCAGCAGCAGGCCGGCGCCCGACCCCGCCGGCTCGGCCAGCGCCGCCTGCTGCGCCTCACGCAAGCGGCGCAGCAACTCACGGCGCTGCGCCGCCACCAGCTCCACCGGGTCGGCCAGCCGGGCCGCGGCGGCAGCGGCGAGCTTGAGATGAAACTCCGCCAGGTCCGGTTTCGGCCAGCCCACCTCGGCCAGCCAGGCGGCCACCCGCTGCTGCCCGGCCGGCGTCAGCGCATAGACCTTGCGCTCCGGCCGTTCGGGCAGGCCGTCCGCCCGCTCACAGGCAACCAGCCCCGCTCGCTCCAACCGGGCCAACGTCACATAGATCTGACCGCGGTTCATCGACTCGCCCAGCGGGCCAAGACTCCGCCGCAGCCGAGCGTGCAAGTGGTACCCGTGCGACGGCTCCTTGGCGAGCATCGCCAGCACTGCGTCCTGCATGTCATCCCCTAACGGTTGGCTAATAGATAGCGGTTACCCATTCCAGGTGTCAAAACGCGACACCTGGCGATCTCCTGGACCGGCTCGCCGTCAGCTGAGGGATGGAGGGAAAGGCCGGGGTAATGGGGCGGGCCGGTGGATCTGTCCCGGCGAGGATTCATGCTCAACCGGTGAAGCGCCGGTCAGAAAGGCAGGCGAAGCAGTCAGGGCGTGCGCCATGGGCTTTGCCGGCCACGGTCAGCACCGGGCCGTGCAGCGGGTGGGCGAGCCGGCCGTCCACGGTGACGAGCCCCCTCGCCCGCAGGCGTTCGAGGACGGCGGGGGCCACGAGGGCGCCCGGCACACCCGCACCCGTGCCCGGTGGCTCGCCGGACGCGATGAGCTCCAGCGCGTCCCGCTCCTCGGTGTCGAGGTCGCGAATCGTCTCCTCCACCAGTTCCCGGACGCGCGCGGTGATCGGCGGCGTGCCCCGCCAGGTCCAGGTGCCCGACACGTGGCTCAGGTCTCCGCCGGCGTGCACGGCGACGACCAGCTCGCGCAGGAGCCGCAGGTCGCCGCGGCTCGCCCGGTACAGGCGCCGGACGGTGAGGGCGTCCACGTAGCCGTCCACCGCCCGCGCCAGCAGCTCGGCGCAGGCGCGCTCGGTCAGGGGGGCCAGTGCCAGGCGCGGCAGCAGGTTCTCCTCCCAGAGCCTGGAGACGCCCTCCGGTGCGGGCTCGCCCTCCCTGACCGTGACGAGCAGGCGGGTACGCCCGCCGAGTGCCAGCTCGTGGACGAGCGCGGCCGAGGCGTCGTCGAGCAGATGGGCGTCGTCCACGACGAGCACCGACTCACGCATCGCCTCGGGTACGGCCTCGGTGGTCAGGCGGCTCCGGCCGCTGCCCGCGGCACCGGTCACGACGATCCCCCGGCGACCGGCGGAGAGGTTTCGCCGTACGAGATCAAGCTCCTCAGCTCTGGCCGTGAACGGCCAGGGAGACCGTGGGTTTCTCACAGCGATATGAGGCGCGCCGCCCGCCGGTGATACATGCGGAGCCGAGTTCTCCGGCATCCGGCTGAAACCGGCTCTCGCCGGTATTCGTGCCTGAGGGCGGGTGGCGCGCGGTCACCTGGTCGTGGTGGTCTCCTCGGGCAGGGTGGGGGGCTCGAAATCGAACCAGATCGGCTTCCAGTCGCTCAGCTCGTGGAAGCGGCGCAGCTCGGCGACGCCGCTGAGCCAGCCCATCCACCCGGCGTACGGGGGGTTGCCCTCGTCGAAGCCGCTCATCACGAAGGTGAGCCGCGTCGCGCCGTCCGAGCCCTCCAGCTCCCAGCTGGAGACGCCGAAGCCCGGCCACTCCAGGGAGAACCTGCGGCCCAGCTCCACCTCGACGACCTTCCCCGGCGCCTCGTCCACCTCGAAGCCGCCCATGGCGAAGCGCCCGCCGACGTACGGCTCGATGTCGATCCGGTAGCCGAACCACCGGCTGAACTTCTCCGAGTCGACGAGCGAGTCGTACACCTCCTCGGGCGAGGCGCCGATGAGGAACCGCTCCTGCATTCGCGGGGAGGTGAAGTCGCACTTCGGGGTGAGCTCGCGGCCCTCCAGGTGGTCGACCAGGTTCGCGATCGACAGGCACCAGAACGTCTGCAGCGTCCCCCGGACGCCGCCGTCGCCGGAGATCGCCTCCCGGTAGTCGAAGTGGGTCTGGGAGAGCGACAGGGTGGTCGACTCCGCGCTCTCCTCCTCCAGCCGGATCTCGACCGTCGTCTCCTCGCCGTCGATCAGCCACGACAGGCGCAGCGTGTGGTCGTCGACGTGCAGCGGGCGCTGGTGGGGCGCGTGGCCCTCGGGGGTGTGGCGTCCCCAGAACTCGTACCGGTGCGGCAGCTCGACCTCGGCGTGTTCGGCCAGCCAGATCCGCAGCTCGCCCGGGTCGGTCAGGGCGTGGTGGACCGCCTTGAGCGGTGCGGCCACGCGTGCGTTCAGCCTCATCGGCTCACTCACGGGGTTCTCCCTTGGGGTAGCAGGCCACGGCGAGCTTGAAAGCGTCACCTTCGGTGCCGCCGTAGCGGGTGAAAAGGTCCTGCAGGGTGGACTGGAGGTCGTTCAGGAACTCCTGGCGCCGTTCCGGCGGCACCCGGATCTCGCCGGACACGCCGACGGACGGCAGTTCGGGCGCGGTCCTGTCCAGCGCGCCGATATCGGCCTGAACCTCCTCCATGAGGTCAAGCAGGTAGCCCAGGCCCAGCTCGTCCTGGGTTCTGCGCAGGCCGATCCGGCCGACGAGACGGGGCGAGAGCCAGTAGGAGCGGGCGCTCGCCTGGTAGACGCCCTCGTGGATGCCGCGCACCCTGCGCTCGGACACCTGGGTCACCAGGCCCGCCTCCACCAGGCGTTTCACGTGGTAGTAGACCCGCTGCGGGGTCTGGTCGAGCAGGGCCGCCACCTCGGTGCACGAGCGCGGCTCGGCGAGCCGCCGCAGCACCTCGATACGCTGCGGCTTGAGCAGCGCCTCGGCCTGATCGATCTGCTCCAGATACAGGACATCTCTCATCGCAAAATCGATCCTGTACATAAAATTCTATTTTGTCAATGACTCGGGCGCATCGCCCCCCGGCGGGGCGGCCGGGACGGAGCCGAGGGCGCGGGTGGGTGGATGCGGAGAGAGCCGCCTGGGCGGGCCGGCCGCCTCACCTTCCGGTCATCGGCCCGGTCGCCGGCCGCTCCGGATGGCGGATGCGGGCCTCACGCGGTGAAAGCGCCCATCGGCGGTCACAGTGGCGGATGTGGGGGAGAATCTGGCGCCGGGGATCGGCCTCATCGGGGCTCGGCACTGGAATGGATCGCAGGCTCTGCGGCACTTTGGCGGTATTAGGAGTCTATTCTCGTACATGTCGCGATAGGCGCGTAAATAGTCGGTCATCATGGTGTCTGTCCGGACTTGCGGAGACCTGGGGGCGGCAGCCCGGCTTCACAGATTCATCCCCCGACTGGACTGGTAAGGGCAGATCCAGGCAAAGACCACGCTGCCGAAATTCACCAGCATGGTGTGCGGGGTCCGGCCTGCCGTCTCGGTGACCTGGAGCCTGATCACGGAACCGGCCCGCATCCAGCTCGCCACGTCGTCCTCGGTGGGTTCGTGGCCGTGCAGGCGCAGCATCAGGTCGTGGGGCTGACCGAATATCCGTAGATGTAGTTCGCACGTGGGTTCGATATCCGCCATGATTCGCCGTCCAATGTGGCATAGACCCGGCGGGGTTGTCGGCGTCCCTTCGAGCGTACTCCCGCCGTGCGCGCGCACCCGGACCCGTGTCCGGCGGGCGGCCGGCCATCCTGATCGGCGGTGATGGGATGCCCTGCCCGCATGCTTTCGGGCGCATTGTCGTAATCCTCGACTTCAAAACTGAAAATGCAGGAAAAATGGCTGATTCTTCCTTGTCATTGAGCGGCCAATGAGCATTCAAGTGCTGATTCTCGTGGATATTCTCAGCAATCCGCGATCTCATATTCCCGCCAGTCCTTCGGGATCTTTTCTGGGATGAGGAGAGTCATATGGCCAATTCGCGAAGAATCGCGGCGATCGCGGCCGCGATCGCGACGGCGGTCAGCCTCGGGGCCGTCGGCGCGCAGGCGTCGACGGCGGACGCCCGACGGTCGACGGCGGACGCCCGGTCGGAGGCCGCGGCGCCCACGAGGGGGGTCCGGATCACCCGTTTCCTCGGCGAGCAGCGCCTGCCGAACAAGATGCGGTTCCGGGGGACCACGGTCGGCGGCATCTCCGGCATCGACCGTGACCCGCGCACCGGCACCTGGTACTTCATCTCCGACGACCGGTGGCGCTACAACCCGGCCCGCTTCTACACCGGCCGCCTTGACATCAACCCGGTCACCGGAGCCTTCACCGGGGTGAACCTCACCGGGGTCACCACCCTGCGGCGTCCCGACGGGACCCCCTATCCCGCCTACGGCCAGGCCGAGTCCGCCGATCCCGAGACGATCCGCTACGACAGGTGGAGCAACCGGCTGCTCTGGGGCCACGAGGGCGACCGGCCGGACGCGACGCATCCCGAGATCCCGGTCTCCGACCTGTTCGTCCGCTGGACCAACACCCGGGGACGCCACCTCGGAGAGCTGACGACCCCCCGCAACATGAAGATGACCACCACCGACAGCGGTCCCCGGCGCAACTTCGGCTTCGAGGGCCTGACCTCCACGGCGCGTACCATCACGGCGGTCACCGAGGGCCCCAGGTACGAGGACGGCGAGCCACCGACCGCCACCAAGGGCGCCCCGGCCCGCATCACCGTGTGGAGCCGCGACGGCAGGCCGCGCGGGCAGTACGTCTACCCGATCGACCCGCTGCCGGCGGCGCCGATCCCGCCGACCGGTCAGTCCGACAGCGGCGTCTCGGAGATTCTGGCGATCGACGACTACCGCTACCTCGCCCTCGAACGCTCCTGGATCGAGGGCGTCAACTACAAGGTCAAGCTGTATGAGATCGACCTGCGCGGTGCCACGAACGTGCTGAACAGGGACAGTCTGTCGACCGGCCGCCCGTACCGCCCGGTTTCCAAGCGCCTGGTCTCCGACCTCAGCACGGTGCGGACACCGGTGCAGAACCTGGAGAGCCTCGCCTGGGGACCGCGTCTGCGCAACGGTGAGTGCACGCTGGTGGTCGGTTCCGACGACAACTTCAGCGAGCGGGAGGTCACCCAGTTCCTGGCCTTCGCCGCCAGGGGCTGCTGACAGGGCGGTCGGCACCTACCCGGACGCTGAAATGGGGTCGGAGGCCACCGGCCGGATGCGTTCCGGCCGGCCGCTGCTTCCTGCGATTCAGTCCCTGGTCGACGCCATCGACGCCCGGCGCGAGATACATCCGCTGAACCTGAACGGCGGGGTTCAACTCCAGCTCACGGACTATCCCGACCAGGCCGTACGAGAACTGATCGTCAACGCCTTCATCCACAGGTCGTACGAGACCGGCGGGACCGTGGATGTCGAGCACTCTCCGGAACGGCTGGCGATCATCAGTCCGGGCGGCCTGGTAAGTGGGGTGACCGCGCAGAACATCCTCACCCACCCGTCGACGCCCCGCAATCGCCTGCTCACCGAGACGGTCTCCAGCCTGCAACTCGCCGAGCGGACAGGGCAGGGTGTCGACCGGGCCTACCGCGAGATGCTGAGGGTGGGCAAGGAGCCTCCCCTGTTCGAGGACAGCGGCACCCTGGTCCGGGTAACCTTGACCGGCGGAATCGGCAACGACTCCTTCGCGCGCCTCATCGGCGGTCTCCCCGCGAAGGCCGCGCGGGATGTCAACGTGTTGCTGGCCCTGTCCCACCTTCGGCACAGCGTGACCGTCGACGCACTCCAGCTCGCCGTCATGATCCAACGCTCTCCCCTCGAAGCTCAGGGGGTGCTCCACATGATGGCGGACGAATATCACCTCGTGGAACCGACGCGTCGGACCGCGGCCAAGGCGTTTCCGGCCTATCGCCTGCGGTCGGAGGCCGTGGCCATGATGGGCCGGGCGATCACCTACCGTCGCCGGGGGCTCGATGAGACGGATCAGAAGATCATCGATCACATCCGGGAGTACGGCTTCGTCACCAACCGGACGCTGCAGCGGCTGTTCGACATCCACGTGTTCGCCGCGCGGGACATCCTGACCAGCCTCCGCGAACGAGAACTCCTCAAAAAGATCGGAGACGCCCAGGGCGGAACCGGAGTCCGCTACGGCCCCGGCCCGAAGTTCCCCAGGTGACTCTGTTTCAGTGCCCTTCCCGAGGTCATCTCAGCTGGCCGAGGGAAGGACCACGCGGAATCCGAGCGGTCCTTACGGACAGGACGACACTCTTTTCCATGGCTCTCCACTGAGGGTTAACTGAGAACCGTCGCTCAGATACCACTTCTCAGTTGGTCTCAGTGGCTCCTGCCTGGAGGACGCGGGCGGGCCGAGTGGCTCCGCCCGCGTCACGTACGGCACGGGTGCCTCTTCGTGCCCGTGCCGTACGTCGTCCAGGACACGGCGGCCCGGATCGGGGAAGGGAGGGTCGCCGTGCCCGCTCAGAAGTGGCCGATGCTGGCCGAGCCGGAGGTGAGTGCCCAGCGGTGCAGGAGCGCGGCCGTCTCGGCCTCGCGCATCTGCGTCTTCAGGCCCTCGACGGTCCGGTCGCAGATGATCAGGGGTTCCGAGGTGGGCCAGGTGGCGATGGCGTGGAAGAGACGGCTGCCGGTGCCGTAGAGGACGGACCAGCCGGGCCAGGTGATCTCCAGCATCGCGGCCTCGGCGCGGGCCTCGTGGTCCCAGGTGTACTGCGGGACCGGAGCGGCGGCTTGACCGTCACGGTGACGGCCCCGGGCACGGGCCAGGCAGCGGCGGATCATGAGATCACCTGCCCGGCCCGCGTCTTCGGCCCCTGCGCCTCCGGGGCGGGAGCCTGCTGTGCCTCCTCTGTCCGTGCCGCCTGTTCCTTCGCCGCCTGTTCCTTCGCTGCCTACTCCTCGGCCTCGCGGGCGAAGGTCTCCTGGCGATCGGTCTCGGCGCGCAACGCCTCCAGGCTGTCGCCGTCGACCGTACGTTCGGCTCCGGCGTGGGTGGCGGCCGGGGAGAAAGGCTTCTCCCGGCTGGCCCAGAGCCGTCCGGCGTCGCTGAGGATGAGCCGCCAGCCGGGAATGGTGGTGGGTTCCGGGGTGGTGGACCTACCATCGTTCATTGATTGGACCTCGATCCGATCAAGGGCCCGTCTGTTCGTTGGTCGCGGAGGACGGGCCCGCTTCATGGGTTGGGGAAAGACGCGGAGGGGTGTGCCGTACGGGCCGGACGGCCGGTACGGAGGCAGGGTGGGCATCGCCCGGGGTGGAGCGCAGATCCTTTGGCCGGTGCCCGGGACGCGGCGGCGCCCTCCGCCGAGCCGGGGCGGTCCGGTACGGGCTCCCCTGGGCGGGGGCCGGAGACGGCAGCGCACCCGGCGGAGTGGCGACACCGGTACGGCGGCCGGGGCCTGCTCGGGAAAGCGCGGGACGATCACCGGCGGGGCCGTCTCACCCGAGGCCCGCCCGGCAGGGCGCTGACCGGCAGGGCGCTGACCGGCCACCGGCGCGACCGCCTCGGCCGGGACCCGCTCATCGGGCCGCTGTTCGGCCACCGGTGCGGTCGTCTTCACCGGGACCTGCCGGGCGGGCCGCCGGGCGGACTGTTGGACGGACTGTTGGATGGGCACCAGCGGGATCATCTCGGCCGGGGCCGCCAGGGCGGGCGGCTCGAAACAGGGCAGTTCGAAGCAGGGCAGCGAGCGCTCCCCGGTCCGGCGGACCCGCAGGCGGGTGTCCATCAACGCGGCGGACGGCTGGACGTACTCATGGTCGGCGGGCCGATCGGGACAGCCGTGCGCGTAGGGGGCATGCCCGCAGAGGGCACACCCCATCGGCATCGGCGGCACCTCGGCGAAACAGCCGCAACCACCGACCGCCTGCCTGTCGAGAACGGGAGCACTAGGGTTACTCACGGATCAGGAGTGCCTTCCTGGTCAAGGGACCCGTACGGCGTTGCGAGCGCCTGCGGGTCCCGTTTTTGCAGGTACGAGTGGGTCGAACACCAGGCTCTACCCTGGTGCAACACAGTGGAGCAGGGTAGAGCCTGAGCGGGCTAAGTAGGGCAAAGTGCAGCCCTCTACGGTACAGAGCATGGAGTGGGACGAAGATCGCACCATCTGGGAACAGCTCTACGCCACGCTTCGTGCGCGCATAACAAGTGGCCAATATAGGGAAAGATCCGTCATTCCCAGCCTTACCCAGTTGGAACAAGAATTCGGTGTTGCCAGGACCACGATCCAGAAGGTCCTGCGCCTCCTGAAAGACGAGTTCTTGATCCGCACTATCCCCGGTAAGGGAACATATGTCCGCCCTCAGAGCGAATGGCGACATAACGCACATAATGCGGAGGAGTGAGGTGATAGGGAGTGTCATCCACCCTCCAGTCATCCGTGATTGGTGCGTTGCAGGCATCATCTCTCCCGACGACGGCAGGACGCTAGGATTTCCAGAAGAATTTTAGAAACTTCTATTTTAGCGACAGAATGGATCATGCGGGAGAGAGATGGCCAGCTCCGGGCCGACAGTACGACAGCGCCGACTGGCATCAGAGTTGCGCAGGCTCCGTGAGCTGAAAGGGCTCACCGGAGAACAGGCGGCGCGACGAGTCGGGTGGCAACCATCCAAGATCAGCCGTATCGAGCACTGCACCTCCCGGGTGAAACCCGCAGACTTGATCACCCTGCTGGACGCTTACGAGGTGTCAGGGAAGGTACGCCAGACTCTGATCACCTTGCAGGCATCAGCCCGTGAGCAGGGATGGTGGGATGTCTACGACGACCTCTCGTCCGACTACTCGGGCTACATCGGCCTGGAGTCGGACGCTGTTGCGATCAAGTGCTACAGCATGCAGCTCGTACACGGTCTACTCCAGACCGAGGACTATGCTCGCGCTGTCATCGAGGCGACGACGATGTCCCAAGGGTCGGCCGAGGAGGTCGATCGGCGCGTCGAAGTGCGAATAACTCGCCAGGCCACGCTGAGCAAGCCCGACCCCTTGAAGATCCATACGATCATTGACGAGGCAGCGCTCCGCCGCATAATGGGCGATCCAGGGGTGATGAGCAAGCAATACGCTCATCTGCTTGCCCAAGCCCATAAACCACACGTGACTATTCAGATCCTGCCAAATGATGCCGGAGCACATCCCGCCGTTGTCGGCCCCTTCGCCATCTTGAACCTCCACGGTCCCCATCCGGACATCGTGTATATCGAGACGCTGGCAAGTAGCATCTACATCGAGTCGGATACTGAGGTGCACCGATATAACCTGGTTTTCGACCATCTACGCGCAATGGCACTTGGCCCCGCTGACTCCCTCGCCTTTCTCCACGCCATTGCCACCGCACCCTGACGCACGAAGGACGCCAAGATGTCAGACGCGACAACCATCCCTGCATGGCGCAAGTCCACCCTCAGCGACGGCGGCACCGGCTGCGTGGAGGTAGCCACCAACCTGCCCGGCCTCATCGCCGTCCGAGACAGCAAGGACCCATCCGGCCCCGCCCTGGCCTTCTCCCCCACAGCCTGGAACAACTTCCTGACGAGCATCCGCAGCGGAGAAATCTGACCCGACCACGAGTGCCACACGGCCGAAACCGACCGAAAAACCACCCGGCCGTGCGGCAACCCACGCTGGCATCCGAGAATCACACCAGCGTGACCTTAATTTCCCAGGCAGCCCGTAGCGCTCCTTACCTCGAAGAGGAGCGGGAACTGGTCGAACCGCTGCTTCCCGCCTCGCGCGGGACTCCGTCGCCGATGGTGGGCAGGTCGCCACATTTCAATGGGCAGGACGATTCCTACGGGGTCGGAGAACCGTCTGCGATCACACGCCGGGCACCGGCCACCGCTTCCTTCAGGGCCGCCCGATCCACATCCCCTATCTCGCCCATCAGCCGGATGATGTGATCATCTCGGATCACCATGTACTCGTGGCGGCCCCCGCCAGTGCGATACCAGCCCACCTCATCGCGTTCGCAGCTCACCGATGTCTCCAACGGTTCGGTGGGCTTGGCCGGAGCACCGATGCAACGGGCCTCCTCGGAAGTGCCGTGCTCGATGCTCAAGATCGCTTGTCGGCCGTCCGGCGTGCTGTAGACGGCCATGAAGCCTTCAGCACCACCATAAGAGGGCCCCTCGGCCAGCTTGTATCCGAGTAGGTCGACCACATAGATGAGTTCCGGAGCCACGCCCTGGCTCAGAGCTTGGTCCAGTGCGGTTCGGCTGAGCGAGGTCTGCGAACTACAGCCGGTCAACACGGCGAGCCCAAGAGCTGCGAGGGGAAGGAGACGGCGAATCACAGGGGCACCTTTCCCCACGGTGGAAGGAGTTTCCACCAGACGGAGTCCATATGACGGAAGCTCGTATCGAGCAGATCGGCTACCCTCCCAGCCCGAACGGGACCCTTGCAAGCGCCGACTGGCGATACCCCTCGGCGACCCCACTGGTGATCCCGTCGTTGTCGAACATGAAGTGCCTGTCCGGCGCCCGGTAGGGCGAGTTGATGATCGGCGAGGTGTGGAGCGTTCGCCCCGACCTTGCTAAAGCGCGGGCCGACGCCTCGACCTCTACTCGGAAGTAGCAGAGCTGTCTCCCGGCTCTGGCTCGATCGATGCCTCGATTTCGTTTATCAAACCCGGCCGTTTAGTCGAATACCAGGTCGCAGCCAGCATATTTATCAACTATGCCCACTTTAATGGAGATCTTTACGAGGCAGACGGATTGAAATTAATATGTTCGCTGGAGCCGTCACCTTCACGGACCGAGCCGGAGTCAGCGTCCTCATGAGCCATCCGTACCCCACGCCCTCGCCGTCCCCCCAGTCCGCCCCTGACCCGCGGCCCTCCTCCCCGCCGACCGGCACCGCTCAGCCGGTCCCCGCCGTGCCTTCCCCCGCTCCGCAGAACTCTCCCGCGACTCCGGCGCGAAGTGTGAACGGCGAGTACTCGGGGATCGATCCCGAGCGGATGGACGACTTCGAACGAGGGCTCGGCCGGGCGGAGGACGCACTCGGCCGGAACGAACCGCAGATCCACCGCACCCTGCAGCGGCTCGACCTGGACACCTCGGGGCTGAGCGCGCTCCGCGAGATGCGGAGCTGGATCGGGACCAGCCGCCCCGACCTGCGACGCCGCAACGAGACGATCCGCACCGAGCTCACCGAGTGGGGTGCCGCCACCAAGACCCCCGGCGGGATCACCGCCTTCGACGAGACGCTGTACGGCAAGGCCGGCCACAATCCGGACGTCTACGCGGCGACCCTCGGCCTCGGCAGGACCGCCGAAGACGGCAAGATCGACGAGAAACTCCTGAAGGGACTGGAGAAGCGGACGGGGGACGCGGCGTTCGCCGCCGCGCTGATGAACACGCTGGGCACGGCGAGGTTCCGCGAGCTGATGATCGAGACCGCGAAACGCAAGGACGACAAGAAGTACGAACGCCTGCAGGCCGCCCTCGGAAAAACCCTCGGCACGGCGAGCCCCCGGCTGGGTGACGCCTGGCACAGGGAACTCCTGTCCGACCTCGAAGTCGGCCGGACGACCGGCTACATCGGCTGGGAGAAGGGCTACGCCATGGCTGCGGCCCTCAAGCACGGCACCTTCAGCACCGCCTTCCTCCTCGCCACCGCCAGGAAGATCGAGTCCGCCGATCGCGGAAGAGTGCTGTTGGATCCGCGGGTCATGGTGGCCCTGCTGGAAGGGCTCAGCCGCGATCCGGTGGCCGCCCAAGACTTCTTCGCGAACGACCCGACCATGCTGAAACGCTTCCTGACCCAACGGCGCCTGGGCGACGACGGCATGGCTCTGGGCAAGGCGCTGGAGGCCGCGACGCTCACCTTCCGCGACCGCGACGGCTCACCGCAGGACCCGTCACGCGGCTTCCTGTCCGCCAAGCTCGCCTCGGAGATCGTCCACCTGCAAGCCGTACGAATCAAGGACGGCAAGCTCCCCGACTCCTTGGTGAACGCGGCCTCGATGGGGCGCATCCTGGCGGGCTACATCAGCGACATCAACCATGTCGCTCAGAAAAACAGTGACTTCATCGTGCCTGGAGTTCGGAGTGCTGACTATTCCCACCTACCTGGACAGGATCCCTGGGGAGCACAGTTCAAAATATGGGAGTTGCGCTCGGTTATGAAGGAGTCATTCGCGGATTCCAAAGCATTCGCCTCCGTCCTGGCCGCCCAGACGGCATACACCGGCTGGCTCCTCGACCATGGCGCTGCGGAGATGGCAGCAGGGCGGGGCGATCGTGGGCTTATGACCAGTGCGAAACGGTTCGGATCGGGTTTTGGAATGATCACCGATGCGGCAGGGCTGGCCAAGATCGAGGAAGGCAAGGATCTGGACGAGGCGCAGCAGCGCAATATGAAGGCGCTCCTGGCGGTGGTCAATACTGGCCTCGCCATCCCCCAGTCGGGGACCTGGCCGATCACCGCCGGTGTCATCGGAGCCTGGACCGGGCTGGCGGAAGAAATAGCCAAGGGAAATGCGGAGGACAACGCCCGCAGCGATGCCAGCACTACTGTCGACCAGACTCGGAATCTTGTCTACGATCTCACAGCTCAGGCCATGCTCAGACATGGCCTTTTCGGCTCTGCTGAGCCCGCATCCAGAGACCATCCCTGGGCCACACTGGAAGGTTTGGAAAAGGGGCAGGACCCACGCGACAACCCCAATAACTTTCTCAAGGATGATGGCCGAACGCTCATGACCATGGATGAGATGAGCGGCAAAGCCACTATCGACGATGCTGACAAGGATCAACGGTTCGAGGCATACCGAAGATGGCTCCATGAGGAGTCCGGACAACCCTGGCAGAAGGTTGAAGAACGCTTGAATGCGGGGTTCTCCAATGCCTTCGCTGAATACGGATCATGATGAGAAGACTCTTCGCCGCGATGACGGTACTGGCCTGCGCTCTGACCGCGTTAGTGGCGTGCCAGAACGAGGAAGTGAAGGTCGACCGCAGTCCGTTGCCGACGGTGGCCGCCCCTCCGTACATCTGTGAACACATCCCGCTCAGGGCGGTGGAGTTGATGACTGGGGTGCGGAATCCTTTGGTTCGCGGATCATTCGACCTCACGCTTGCCGGGGGTCTAGGCGACGGAAGTTGCGGGGTCTATCAGCGCGAGGGTAATCGGCTGAAGGTACTACTGATCAACCTCACACCAGGGGGAGACCGAAAGGTGGTCGAGGAGCAACTCGAAGACGGTGCTCCATCGCTGCCGGAAATCCTCCCTGGGGTCACCGGCTACTACTTCAAAGACACCGGAAGTCCGACCAATATGGCATACGCACTGCTGGTGCGGGGCGAGGTAGAGATCAATATTCAGCTGGAGATCGGGGCCGCAGGACGGGACAACGCCGCTGATGTGCTGGCGCTCATGAAGCTGATCGCGCCGAAGCTGCTCACCGACGCCAGCGCGCCGTCCCCGACGCCGAAGACCCCCACCCCGAAGAAGGACTGACCCCATGGCCAAGCTGGTGCCCAATCCGCTCCACGCGGCGTTGGGGGATGCCCTGCGGACGGTCGAGCCGCTGATCCAGGAGATCGAGAGCGGTATCGAGGCCCCGTACCGGGACTTCCACGAGGGCAAGGTGTGGTCGGGGCCGACCGCCAAACGGTTCGACGCCCAGCTCGTCCAGCACCGCACCCGGGTCCGGGGCGCGGGCGAGAAGATCATCTCTGACCTGCGAAGAACCCTGGCCATCACCCCTCGCCAGGTGAGCGAGGAGGAGGCCAAAATGATCAAACAACGGTACGGCCTCCCCTGACGAGGCCAGGACGGCTCCGGCGTTTCGCGCTCGCGGAAACCCTGACCTCAAGGGCCCTCGGTGACGGTCTGAACGGCCTGAGCGACGACGAGGTCGCGGCCATCGGGCGCGCTCTGCCCGCCGCCGGGTCCTCCTGTCAAGGACGCCGGCGACGTCATACGACTGATGATGGCCTGCGCTCAACGTTCAAACGACTATCCCAGGAGGAGCAGATCTGCGACGTCGTAGCCGAAGGCTGCGAACTCCGGTGGGAGCAGTTCGGCTCTCCACGCGCCGTCGGCGTGCAGATGGCCGTGCGCGCGCCGGTCGGCGACCTGGAGGAAGGACGCAGCCGAAGCCAACGTGCCGGAGCCATGACGCGCTCACGCTCCGGTCGGCGAAACAGGGGCGGCGCCCTCGCCTCTCCTGACGGGGACGACTTAGCAGGGGCAGGCTTATTGCGACTTACTTGTAATAAACTGTCGGAGGCAGGAAGCCGCCCCTCAGGAGGACGTCATGAGTGTGATCGATCAGGAGCAGCCCACGGCCACACCCGAGGTGGTCCGGGCCTGGGTCGGCGGCTGGGCCGTTTCCCGTTCGGTGCGGCCCCCGGTCGAGGTGACCGGTGGATTCCGGCTGGATGTCGGGCTGCCCGGACATCGCGTCCGCTACGTGCTCTTCGACGTCGACCAGGTGGCCGGGCTGGCCCTGACCAGGACCGCCCCCGGCACCTGGATCAAGACCTCCGCGCCCGCCGAGCGGGTGGTTCCCCTGCTCACCCCGGCCTGGACCGTCGGCGAGCCGGAGTACCTGATGACCGTGCCGCTGCGCCGGGCCACCGCGCTCGCTCCGGACGGCTACACGCTGCACACCGCGACGGACGGCGGAGTCACGACCGTACGGATATACGACGCCGACGGAACGACGGCCGCGAGCGGCCGGATGGGAGTGGCCGGCCCGACAGCCGTGGCCGACCAGATCCTGACCGATCCGGCACACCGCCGCCGGGGCCTGGGCAGCGTCGTGATGACCGCGCTCGGCGACGCCGCCGCCGAGCGGGGCGCCACGACCGGAGTCCTGGGCGCCTCGCGGGACGGCCTCGCGCTCTACCGCGCCCTGGGATGGACCCTGCGCGAAGTGCTCACGCCCGCGTACATCGCCGAACCGGACCCGGCGGACGCGTAACGAGAGCCCCGCACGCCCCGCTTGAACCGGATACCGCATTGCGCGAGTCCGCCCTCAACGACACCGATCACGCCGGCCACATGTTCCGCCGTTACGCTGCCCGGCGGAACCGCGACACCGGCAACTCCGCCTGCGCCGGATCGTCACGAGGGCGAACCTGGCCTGACACGGCACTGACGCCGGTACATGTCGGTGCTGAGATACTTCAGCCCCGAGTCCACCAGCAGGGTGACGACCCTGGCGGTCGGCCCAAGGCGTTGTCCGGCCTGGATAGCCGCGAGGACGTTCGCCCCTGACGACGTTCCGGCGAACAGGCCCTCCTCCCGAGCCAGGCGCCTGGCCATCTCCTCCGCGTCGGCGGTGGAGATCGGAACGATCTCGTCTACCAGGGTGGGGTCCCACATGGGCGGGAGGTAACCGATGCCGATGCCTTCGATGCGGTGGGCGCCGGGCCGGCCTCCGGACAGCACGGCGGACTCGGCCGGTTCGACGGCAATGACCCGAAGCCCCGGATGGTGGCGCCGGAGAGGGGCCGCCGCCCCGCGCAGCGAGGCCGCCGTGCCGATCGACTGAACGAACGCGTCGATCCGCCCGCCTGACTGCTCCCAGATCTCCTCGCCCATCGGGTGATAGCCGGCGATGCTGTCGGCGTTGTTGAGCTGATCGGTCCAGTAGGTGTCCGGCCGGCGGCCGAACTCCCCGGCTTTCTCGATCATGCTCAGGATCAGCGCCTTCGTGATCGAACCCCCCTCACTGGGAATGACGGTGAGTTCCGCGCCGAA
Source organism: Streptosporangium sp. NPDC006013 (assembly GCF_040614275.1). Taxonomy (NCBI): domain Bacteria; kingdom Bacillati; phylum Actinomycetota; class Actinomycetes; order Streptosporangiales; family Streptosporangiaceae; genus Streptosporangium; species Streptosporangium sp. NPDC006013. The sequence goes on along the minus strand of NZ_JBEXUE010000073.1, from coordinate 3,605 downwards.
CGCCGCCATCTGAAGGAGCTTGTCCGCACTGAACGCATCCGAACTGACGATCCGCAGCCGATATCCCTTCGCCGCGCAGACCAGGGCAAGGGAAGCACCTGTGCTGCCGCCCGTGTACTCGACAACGGTGTCGCCGGGCCTCAGCCGCCCGTCGCCTTCGGCCCTGGCGATCATCGCCTGCGCCATGCGGTCTTTCATGCTGCCTGTCGGGTTCTGGCCTTCGACCTTGACGAAGATCTCCGCACACCCGGGCGGCACGACCCTGCGCAGCCTCACCAGCGGCGTGTTTCCGATCGTCCGCAGTACGTCGCCACTGAGGCCCATGATGCCGCCGGTCCTTTCGATGCCCTCGCTCATGACCTCGATCGTCGAGCCGACCATGCCGCCACCACCAGTTCAACTTCTGAACCAGCGCCTCCGGTGCATGGTGCGTACCATGCACCGGTGAACGGATACGGGCAGTTCTGCGCGGTGGCGCGCGCTCTGGAACTTCTGGGCGAGCGGTGGACACTGCTGATCGTGCGGGAGTTGCTGCTGGGCGCTTCAACCTTCACCGGCATCCGCCGCGGCCTGCCTCGCATCCCGCGAGCGACGCTGTCCGCACGACTACGCGCACTGCGCGCCGCCGGCATCGTCGACGACGACTACCGGCTCACCGAGGCGGGCGCCGCGTTGGCTCCGGTGGTGCGGGAACTGGCCCGATGGGCGGTCGCCACCGACAGCGCCGCCCTGACCGAGGACGATCTCGACACCGCCGCACTGACCTGGGACATGCAACGCCGGGTGGACGCCGCCGCCCTGCCCGAGCGCACGGTCGTGCTCGCGATCGAGTTCACCGACCGCAGGCCGGCCGACAGCAGATACTGGCTGCACCTGTCCCGGACGAGCGTCAACCTGTGCCGGCAGGACACCGGGGCACCCGTCGACGTCTGGCTCACCGCCCCGACGGCAGCGGCGACCCGGTGGTGGCTCGGTGACCTGTCCTGGGCGCGGCTGCTGCGACAGCAAGGGGTACGCGTGCACGGTGACCCGGCCCTGCGGCGCCAGATGCACCGCTGGTTCAAACGCTACGTGTTCACCCCGGAAGCCCTCGGCCTGAATCCAGGCTCTCCTGGCCACTGATCGTTGTCGAGTCCGGTTGCCCGAACGGGCCGGGTGAGCGGACCCGCCCGCGTCACGCACCGCACGGCCGGTACGAAGGAGGGCCCGCCCTACCTCAGTACCTGTCTACGGTTGCTCGGCCTCCTTGGCCGCCCTGTATTCACGCTCGGCCACCGCACGTTCCGCCGCGCTGCCCTCGACGCAGAACTCGTTCCCGGCCGGATCCGCCATGACCACCCAGCCCCTCCCGTTCGGCTTGCGCCGGTCCTCGACGATGGTCGCGCCGAGGGCCGACAGCCGCTCGACTTCCTGGTCCCGCGACCGATCCGGTTCCAGGTCGAGATGGAGCCTGTTCTTCAGCGACTTCTTCTCCGGCACGCGCACGAACAACAGGATCGGCTGACCGGCCGGCATCGCCAGGGCCACCTCGTCGTCACCCGGTTCGTCCACTGGATCAACCGGATGATCGAGCACCTTGCTCCAGAACTCTGCCAGCTCGTATGGTTCGTGCGGCTCCGCGCAGTCGAAAGTGATGTGTCGGATGATGGACGTCATGTGATCTCCTTGGGCATGGCCCCGAGGGGTGACTGAACCTCACGCTCGGTGGCGGGGCTTCCCCCGAAACAGGGGCATCGGTTGTTGGGCGGCTTGCCGCCGCCACTTCCGGCGAGAGGTCCACCGTGAGCTGGTCACATCCCGGCCGCGACTCGAACCCGACCGGCTCACCGAGCGTCGCCGCCCACCACGAGCACGGAAGATTCCGCCGATGCCGAGAGAAACCGACGCACCGGGGCACACGCTCGAAACGAGCGTCTCACCTCGCCGTCAGCGGTAGTCGGCGCTCACGAACCTCAGCCCCCGCACCCCCAGAAATCGCAGACCAGACGCGGTGCCCGAACAGCGTCCCAAAACCATCAAACCATGGAAGATCGCGAATGTAGAAGGCCATGCGGCAAGTACGGCGAGAGAATCCCCGAACGCGGCAGTTCGCCGGGACGTAGCCCATCCTCCACGCGGGCCGTACGAGCCGGGCATCTAGCATCTGTCTTGAGCCTTGAAACAGATGTGGCAGTAGAGACGGGTGATGATCGCGTCCGGCGGGCCCGCGGCTGGCCCCTCTTTGGCAGGGTCAGGTGAGACATCACCGACGAGCTCGCCGATGAGGAGACGTCTCGATTGCGCGACGCGGCGAGGCCGCTGAACAAGATCATATATAGGAGCAAGGCAGTGGCACCTGACGGATCCGGCTCCGCAGCCGCTCCTGTGGGGCACCGGGAGGCAAGAACATGAACGATGCGATGTGGGCCGGGACGGTCACGGTCACCGGGCACGAGCAGGCCGAGCTGGAGGCGTACCTGGCCCGGCCGCTCGGCGAAGAGCCGCACGGTGGTGTGGTGGTGATCCACCACCTGCCCGGGTACGACGACGCGACCAAGGAGATCGTCCGCAGGTTCGCGGCGCGCGGGTACGCGGCGATCTGCCCGAACCTGTACTCCCGCGAGGGCGCCGGGGTCAGCCCCGACGACCAGGCCGCCGCCGTACGGGCCAAGGGCGGGGTCCCGGACGAACAGCTCGTCGGGGACGTCGCCGGAGCCGCGGCGTACCTCAACTCCCTCGACCACGCCAACGGCAGGATCGGGGTGATCGGATTCTGCTCGGGCGGCCGGCAGACGTTCCTGGTGGCCTGTTCGCTCCAGATCGACGCGGCGGTGGACTGTTACGGCGGCTTCGTGGTGAACACCCCGCCCGCGGACTTCCCGCTCCAGAAGAAGCCGCTGATCTCCAAGGCCGCCGACCTGTCCTGCCCGCTGCTGGGGCTGTTCGGCGCCGAGGACAAATACCCGGGGCCTGAGGAGGTCGCGGCGCTGGACGCCGAGCTGGAGAGGCTGGGCAAGGAGCACGAGTTCCACTCCTTCGAGGGGGCGGGGCACGCCTTCTTCGCCACCGACCGGCCCGCCTACCGGCCCGCCGCCGCGGTGGAGGGCTGGAAGAAGATCTTCAATTTCTATGGCCGTCACCTCAGCGCCTGACCGGAGCGATCAGCATGTGCACCTATCTCACCGAGAAGATCGAACTCGACGGCGCAGGCAAGGGCGGCAACGGCTGGTTCACGCTCAGCCAGGGCGCGGTCTATGTCGACCACCCCTACCACGCCTGTCACGAGCACACGGTGAACATCGACTTCACCAACCCGGCCGAGGGCCCCTCGGCACGGGTCGCGGTCGAGCTCACCGAGGAGTCGGCGCTGGCACTGATCGACGCCATCCAGAAGGCCCTGGCCGCGGCGCCTCCGGGACTCGCCTCCGGCCGCCGCTGAGGCGTGTCTCGCGGGTCCTGCCGCGGCCGGGATCGGTCAGGGTCCGACCCGGTACGTCACGTGGGTGGCCTCCGGGGTGTCCACCGTGTCCAGATGTTCCAGCCGGGGTCCGGCGCCGTCGAGTTCGATCTTCTCGGTGAGATAGGTGCACATGCTGATCGCTCCGGTCAGGCGCTGAGGTGACGGC
>NZ_JBEXUE010000072.1:0-29731 GCF_040614275.1 Streptosporangium sp. NPDC006013 | reverse complement strand
CCTTGCCGAACGGGGTGCGGGGGAAGGCGTCGACCAGCTCGACACGATCGGGCCACTTGTATCCCGCCACGCCGCGTTCCTTCAGCCGAAGCGGTCGTTGGTCCAGCCGAAGCGCTTGCTGAAGCCGTAGGAGCCGAGCGGCATCAGCGGCTCGCCGTTCTCCGACAGCACCGCGTACAGGCGCTCGATCTCCGCCTCCGACTCGCACTGCACGTACAGCGAGACCGACGGGGTGAAGGTGAACGCGTGCGACACGTTGCTGTCGATGGCCATGTACTCCTGTCCCGCCAGCGTGAACGTGGCGTGCTGCACGCTGCCCTCCGCGCCGGGCCCCTCGGGGCCGTAGCGGGCAATGGCCAGGATCTCCGCGTCGTCGAACAGCGACATGTAGAACGTCATCGCTTCTTCTGCCGCGCCCTCGAACATCAAGAAGGTAGTGATTTTTTGTGACATCGGTGGACTCCTAGCGAGGTGCGTTAAAGGTGATGATGTTCCTGGCGATGGGAACGGCCTGCTCGTCAGCGGCCCCGACTGCGGATCGGATCACCAGGAACGTCGGCGTGCGCACGCGAAGACTATTTCAGTTTCACCTTATATAAGTCAAACTCGATATACCGGCGGGATCGCCACCCAGAGGAGGGCAGCTGACGAGACGTCGGCGAGGAAACCGGATCCGCCTTCCACCTGGCCGCCTCCGGGCCGGCGAGCACTACGGGCGAGGTTCATCTGTTTCCCGCCCCGCACCCTGGAGCACCCACAGCGCGTCACTCCGACGATCCGGGCTGCTGGAGTCTGCGGTAGCGCTACGGCCACCGGCCCCGACCGTTTCACGGCCCCTTTGGGGTGCTTCGCATCGGCGCCGGCCGCTCCGCTCACCGAGGGCGCTACCTCTGCGGCCAACCACGCGCGGAACGTTCACGGTCATGCTTCAGAGCCAGGCGTACGGCGAAGTAGATGACCAGGAACTGGATGAGAGCGCCAAGCAGCATGAAGAGCACGCTTACGCCCGTGGCGCCGAAATTCATGATCTCTCCCTCATCGCCGTGTGATCAGCCTGCCCGCCCTGGCCCACGCTGTCCACCGTCGATCCCACGACAGGCGCTGTCTTCAAGCCGGTGATGCGGCGCCGAAGCCGGCACCACCCTCATGATCTCCGTACGGGGTCGGGGCGATCGACGAGCCATGCTTCGTTCCCCAGTACGGCTCACCGGGTAGCAGGTACCGCGCCGACGCATCCCAGGCGTGCCCGCCAGGAGGGTCACCACGGGGAGTCACGGGCAAGGTGAAACCGCCCCCGACCTGGAACGCAGCAGCCCGAGGGGCGAGTGCCGAGATCTTCAAAGGATTCAGTCGTCACTGGATGTCGAAGCCGGAGAAAGTTCACGCCGAAGAGGCCGTCCGGTGATTCCGAGGTCTCGCCTCGCAGATTCCATACAGCCTCATTCGGCACCGCATACCATTTCCCCATGATTGAGGCGATCTTGAGCATTCCTATGGCTTTTGCGCTCGGCTCCATAGGATTCGCGGCACGATCAGCCCCGGACGGTCGCCACACCCGCGTACAGCCGCTCCACCTGGTCTGTGGATCGATTCTGTCGATGATCGGCATTATGGTGATGGCGCTCACCGCATGGTCCACACACGAAGACCAGCACTATGACGACTTCGGATCGGCATTGACGACCCTGGCGGCCCTGATGGGCGGGGCACTGTTTCTCTTCGGTTTGGGCCCGCTCACCTCATGGCTTCTGGGAATCCTCGGGCGACGCGCCGTACACCTGCCTCTGCCGATGCGCCTGGCGGCCCATGACGTGGCCGACAATCGGTCTAGAACGGCTCCCGCGGTCGCGGCAGCGATGGTCGCGACGGCCCTCGCAATCGCGGTAATGATCATCGCTGTCGCCACAACAGCACAGAACAGGGCGGAATACTATCCACAGGTCCGGTCCGGCGCCCTCCTGGTGCAGTGGTTCTCAGCGGAAGAAGCGGCTGCCGTACGTGCGGCCATCCAACAGGAGTTACCCGGAGTGCCCATTACGCAGGTCGATCGCCAGCGCGAGAACGGGCATTTCGGCCTAGACATCGAGAACGTAGAGTTTCCGGACCTGGAGAGCGTTGCTCCGGCCGGCATCATCGGCGACCACGCGCTGCTCCGTTATCTCACTGGAGACCCGTCGACGCCCTACGACGAGAACACAGCAGTAGTGGTCACGGCCGACGACGTGGAAGTCGACAAGGTGACGATCCACTACGACTTCGACCTCGCCAGGAATGACGAGTCACTGTTGACCAAGAGCATTCCTGCAATCGTCGTCAAGCCCGCCGACCCTCACATGGAGGAGCTCTTCCTCCCAGCGAAGATCATGCGAGATCTCGGCTATCGCTTGGAGCCCGAGAAAATGATCATCGACCCCTCCATTCATCGAACCTCCATGATCGAACAGGAGCGGCTCGACCGTCGGCTGGGTGACACCGCAACCACATACATCGAGCGAGGGTTCCAGGCTTCGACCGGCTGGTGGGTCTTCGTTGTGGCAGCGGTTGTCGTCGCCCTCGGCAGCGCATTGGCCGCGACCGGCCAGGGCGGCGACTCCCGATCGAGACGTGTGCTTCTACGGGTCGGCGGCGACTCGACCACGCCTCTGCGATCACTTGCCGCCTGCCGTGCGGGACTCAGCGCGGCCTGCGGTACGGCGATGGGCGCAGCCGCCGGGTGCACGATCGGCCTGCTCCTCGTATGGCCGATGACGGCCTCGGTCGAATGGGATCCGATGCCACGGGTGGCCTTCGATACCCCGTGGTCGCTGATCACCGCTCTGGTCGTCGGTCTGCCCGTTCTCGCGGCGGTTATCGCCGGTCTTGCCTCACCCGGTATGACCGCCCGGGTAGTGCCGGCGGACGAGACTCGGGTGTCGCGGTAGAGCATTGCGCACCTACCGCACCAACAATCACCTCCACTCGGCCGACGACCGCTTCTGCGTACCCGTCGGGGCGGGGGACAGCAGGAAACCATGGGGACTCATAGGCAAGGCGAAACCACCCCTGATCTGAAGATCGGCAGGTTAGGGAGGTGCGCGCTGAGATCCTCCAAGGTGGCCGCCAAGAGGCCTGGCCGTATAGCCACGAGTACGGCCGAAGGGACGAACGACGGCGAAACTCAGCGAGTGTCCACGGACATCGCGCCCAGCTGACCGCCGTCGATCTCGGCCTGCCTGACCCGGCTGCGCAGTGACTCCGACCCGATGCCCAGCTGCCGGGTAACGCGAGTGATGACGCCGAACGACTCCCCGGCCTGCTCAGCGGCCTCCTGCACCATCCGAACCGCCCGCTCTTCCAACTCCGGGGGATATCTCCTTGCCATGCCGACCTCTCCTGAAGGGGGTGGAGGCATGTAAGTCAACCAAAGCGACTCCACGAAAGCCGGGGTACATCAAAGCCTCCAGCAATCCCGGCGCGGTTCAGTTCGCACAGGTCTCTTAGCCGTGTCCGTTTGCGCCAGGTGGACGCTTACCGCTCAGGAATCAAGTACGGCGGCGATGGCTTCGATCTCAACGAGCTGGTCGTCGTAACCAAGCACGGTGACTCCCATCAAGGTGCTCGGTACGTCATGCTCACCGAACGAGTCCCGGACTACCTTCCAGGCAGCCACCAAATCCTCTTGCCGGGTGGATGCGACGAGAACCCTTGTGCTGATGACGTCCTGCAAGGATGCGCCAGAGGCAGTGAGAGCCGCCTGCATGTTCTCGATGGCTTTCGCTGCTTGGCCCGCGTAGTCCCCAATCGCTGCCGTCGAGCCGTCCTCGTTCAGGGGACACGCTCCGGCGAGGAAGATGAGTCGTGACCCGGCAGGCGCCGTGGCTGCGTAAGCGTACTGGGCGACGTCGGACAGAGAAGCGGAGCGGATCAAAGTGATGGCGCTAGGCATGGTCATTCAGTTCCTTTCATATCGAATGCAAAGCGACCATCCTGACATAGGCATTCTGACTGCCGCCTCCTATTTTCGCAGGCCAAGCCGCCCGTGCCTCGCGGCCGGCTCATGGTCACGCCGCCGCCCAGATGCGGCACGACGATCGCCACAGGGCGGCCGGCCACCGTTCGTGGTCGGGGGCGATCAGAAGTCCAGGGCTTCGTTCCTGATGACGGTGTGGGCGCGTTCCAGGTCCGGTCGGGGCAGCGGACGCCTTCTTCGTTCCAGGATCTTTGAGTCCTTCTTGCTGAGACCGGCGCTGTTGCCAAACGACCGGACGGAACGTGCTCGCACTGGTAGATCGTGGTCTGAGCCCGCCTGTGCAGGCCCGTCAGCTCTCATCAGGCTCCCTCATCGAGTACACGACGCTTTATTCGAAGATCCAGGCAGCACGAGTGTCGACCAGGCCGAATCCACCGAAATCGGAATACACCGATGTGTGCCCTCTGCAGGGAGGCCACACATCGCGCATTTATCCATCCAGGGAAAATGAATACCGCAACTCGTCGAACGACTCCACGAGGTAATCTGCGCGGAACGCAGTCAATTTACTCTGAAAGACCAAGACGGCCTTCCGTGCGAGCCGGCCGGATGGCCCCCTTTCGGGGAGATCGCGGCGCGGCTGCCCAAGGGCTCCTGCTTCGAGGCGACCCTGAATTGGGCAATCTTCTGGAGCACCTCTCCTGGGCATGAGGCCGGGGCCACGCTGGAGCTATGGGACGGCCCACCCCCACGGTTCCGGCGTTCTCACATTTTGAGATCGAGGATGCTGAGTGGGTTGGCGTAGTCGCTGTGTGACCAGCGTTGGCCTGCGGCAATGTTGGGGAAGCCCGCCAGGTGGAGGGCGCCGATGGCGAAGCTGCGCAGTGCGGCCATGACGGCGGGTCCGGTGCCGGTGCGGATGGTACCGGCGTCCTCGCCGTAGGAGACGTCACGCACGTAGTGACTGGTTTCGATGGACCAGTGTGGCAAGTTGGGCTGCGGTGACCTGGTCGGCGGTCAGACCGGTGATGCCGAGTGCGGCGATCGCCGAGGTGAGTTTCCCCTCCAGGTCATAGACCTCACGGAGGAAGGCGCGGCGGTTGGCACAAGCCTGTTCCCGGTCAGCGCCTACGGAAGCGAGCCGTTTCGATACGCATGAATTGACGGGCGAGGAAACCCGGCGGGGCGATAACCCCAGGTATTTCTCAGTAAAATATCCCCGCGAATTTCAGAGCACAGCAAAACCTAGCATTCCACGGTTTCGGGAGATTGACGCCGGGGATGGGGATATCGCGAAGGTGGGACATAACTGAGGAAATAGTTTAACTATGCACCTATCTCCGGCGAAGGCGAATATGAGTGGCAACGTCGCACATCCAGCGGCTTCACGTTGCTTCGGTCAGTTCAGGGTAAAAACGCTCTGGATCGGGTTTCGGCACGTCGGCGCAGTCGAGTCCCAGCCACGGCCGGCGCTGGCGGACGTGCCGGAGCGGCCTGTCACCTTTCCTCCCTTGATCAGGAGGAAGATCATGTACCCGGCGCAGAAGACCAACCTGGACCACCAGTCGGCCGCCGACCTCGCCTGGCATCCCGCCGGCCCCGCTAAACAGGCGGGCATCCAGGCCGGCGCCCAGGCGCCCGCGACATCCTCGCCTTGCGCGCGCACGACGGCGCGGACGCCGCCCCGCCCTACACCACCACCGGCAAACCCGGCGACTACCGGCCTCAAGGCACCGGAGTTCACCCGCTGGGGCAACGTCCCCCCATTCCTGCTCCATACCGGCCACCAGTTCCGTGGGTGACCCGGCGTGCTATCTCACAGTGTCGATGCCGATTCGCGCTGATTGGATCGGCACTCCAGCCATCGAGAGGGACATGAGTATGAGTCACGGTATTCATCCCCGCATACCGCGCCTACCGGCCCTGATCGGCGCACTTGCTCTGATCGGCGTACTTGGTCTGGTCACCGCTTGCGGCGACCCGCCGCACCGCGGCCCGGCGTCCGCCGGGATCACCCCGGGCGTCGGCCAGAGCCTGCCCGGCATGCCCGGCGGCACCGGCCCGGCATCTGCCATCCCGGTGATCCCCAACACGGCCACAGCCGCACCCACAGGCAGCGCGCCGGCCACGCCGGTGGGCCCGAACTCCGTGACGATCAAGAATTTCGCCTTCCATCCCGCTGCGCTGACCGTCAAGGCAGGCACTACGGTGACCTGGATCAACCAGGACCCTGAACCGCACACCGTGACGAGCCAGGGCCAGGGTCCGCTCCGCTCCGCCGCGCTGGCGTCCGGTGCCCGCTACCCCTACAAGTTCACCAAGCCGGGCACCTACAAGTACCTGTGCAGCATCCACCCGTTCATGACCGCCACTGTGACGGTGACCCGGTGACCGGCCCTATCGATCCGCGTGGAGCCGAGCCGACGCCGGAACACGGGATGTCTCGCCGCCAACTGCTGCGCCACGCCGGCTGGTTCGGCTCCGCCGTGGTCCTGACGGTGGCCGACGGCCAAGTGATCAGCAGCATCGCAGGCAGCCAGGACAGCGCCGCCGTACAGGCCGCCGCCAACTCTGGCGCGCTGCGGTTCGTGCAGATTTCCGACAGCCACATCGGCTTCACCGGCGCCGCCAACACCGACGTGAACCGAACGTTCACCGAAGCGCTCAATCAGGTCAACAGCCTGGGCTTCCAGCCCGACTTCGTCATGCACAGCGGCGACCTCACCCACCTGTCCACCCCGGGCCAGTTCGACCAGGTCAAGCAGATGTTGACCGGCCTGCGTACCGGTCGCGTCTTCACGGTGCCCGGGGAACACGACTCGATCGGCGACGCCGGACATGCGTACCGGCAGCGATTCGGCGCAAACACCCTCGGCGACGGCTGGTACAGCTTCGACACCCATGGCGTCCACTTCATCGCTCTGGTCAACACCCTGCACATGGAGCAACTCGGGCACCTTGGCACCGACCAGATCGACTTCGTCCGCAAAGACGTCACTGGTCTATCGGCTGACACTCCCATCGTGGTGTTCAGCCATATCCCGCTGTTCGCCATGTACCCGGCCTGGGGCTGGGGCACCGATGACGCCATCAAGGTCCTAGGCCTGCTACGCCGCTTCTCCTCTGTGACCTGCCTGAACGGCCACGTGCACCAGCTGTTCACCAAGACCGAAGGCAACGTCACCTTTCACAGCGCCACCACCACCGCCTACCCGCTGCCCAAACCGGGCATCGGGCCGGGACCCCTCCCACAGGTGGTACCGGCCGGCCGCCTCAAGGACGCACTGGGCATCCGCACTGTCACCTACCGTAAGGACGCAGGCGGCCTGGCCGTCACCGACCACAAGCTGGCATGAAGGCGTCCGCGGCCCTCGCCACCCGCCTGAGCACGGCCGCCGCCATCGCCGCCAGCGGCTACATCCACGCCGACCTCTACCTCAACGGCGGCTACCGGCACATCCACATCATCGGCACGGCGTTCCTGCTCCAGGCCGGCGGCGCTTTCGCCGTCACCCTACTGCTGCTCGTCAGCGACTCGGCCATCGTCAGGCTCGGCGCCGCCGCCGTGGCCCTGGGTACGCTGGGCGGCTTCACGCTCTCCCGCACCATCGGGATTTCGGAGGAGCGTTCGCCGCGAAGGTACTCCTCGTCCGCAGCCGGCGCCTACCCACCTGGGCGTTGCCACTCGCCGGCGGCACCCTGGTCACCCTCATCGCAATCCTGTGGTCCTCAGCGGCCCTCTGGCAGCTGACCCAGCCCTGGCAGTCCCCCACAGAGCGCGAGGTACTCGACCGTACATGGCAGGGTTTTCGGGGTTACACGACGTGGGAGGAGACGCCGGTGGACATGACGACACTGGTCCTGACCAGGCAGAGCCTGCATGGAGTGGCCGAACTCGTACTGGCCGGGCCGCAGTACCGCCAAAGCGGCACCATCAGGCTCCGGGCCGTCCCCGGCGGCTTCGCCACCACCAAGCCCCCCGACGTGGCCGTCAACGGAGACCTGCTGCTCACCAGCGGCCGACCGCTCGGGAAGCTGACCGGGGTGACCTACGCCGAACTCGCGGCTGCCGCCGGGATCGTAGCCGGCGCCCCCGAGGGCCTGTACTCCGAGGGCTCCGGGGTCACGGCCGACGACCGCGTACATGTCGATCCGCAGGCGGCAATGGTGATCGCCCGCGCCCTCGGCGACGGTGATGCGGCCCTGCGCAGGTTTGCTCCCGGCATGACGCCGGTGCTCTGGCCGGAGCATTTCGACATCGGCGTCACCCTGGACGAGGTCAACTACGGCGTCTCGCCGGGTGACAGGCACATACCCGAGCCGTACGCCTACGTCAGCCCCGGGCAACCGCGAACCGGCCAGTTCTGGAACATCTCCTTCGGCGCCGCCCGCCCACTCACCCAACTGCCGTACACCGAAGCCATCTACGAATTCTTCGACGAAGGCCGCCGACGCGCTCACGGCGAGGAGCCGTAACCCTCGGGCACCCTGCCGATCCGGCTCGGCGGCGTTCAACGTCAGCGCGGTAGCGAACCCCCTCTCGTTCCTCTGGACCTCCGAAGGGATGCCGCCGAGTGGGCGATCAGAGCGAGTAGTCGTCCGGGAACCGGTTGGCGCCGGCTCGACGAGGAAACCGCCCCCGTGGGGGTGGAAGAGTGGCGGATCCAGTTCCGGCCCGGGACAGGTTTGGATTCCGGCCTCACTCATGCTCCACGCAGGACGGCAACCTCGCCAAGTGTCCAGAGATACCGGTCGTACATCCTGCGCACGAGGGGAGATGCGACCTGAGCGGGAGTGAGGGTGAGCGCCTGAGCTCTTATCGAGCACCCCGCCGGGTATCCACACGAATTCGGTTCAAGGATGATCAGGTCCAGCCCATTTGTCTAATGCTTAGGCATCGCGATCCATCGCAGTACCACTCTGACGGCATCAAATCCCAACTGTCCGGATCGATCCTGCTGAGATCATCTCACTGGAGTGCGCTGCCTTAGGCTTGACGCATGCCAAGCTTTGAGGTTGTCACGCATGTCATGGCGCCACCGGAACGGGTCTTCGACATCTCGTTGGACGTGGATGTTCACGCGGCCTCAATGGCGGGATCCTCCGAGAAAGCAGTCGGAGGTGTGACCACTGGTGGCTTGAAGCTGGGCGATACCGTTACATGGTGGGCACGACACTTCGGCATCCGTTGGCGAATGACGTCTACGATCAGCGCTTACGATCGCCCTAGCTATTTCGTCGATGAGCAGGTGTCAGGACCTTTCAAACACTGGTACCACGCTCACTATTTTCAGCCTTACGACCATGGCGGTACGGTAATGAGCGAATTCATTGAATTCGCCGCACCTCTTGGTCCTCTCGGGAGGATCGCTGAAATGCTGGCTCTCCGTCACTACATGCCCAAGTTGATCCGGGTTCGGAATCAGTACATCAAGCAGGTTGCCGAAGCCACTCTCACGGCCGACTGAGGATCTCCCCGTTACTTGGGTGTAGAGGATCTGCCACGCGTGATGGGACCACCGACCCACGCTTTTCAAGCCCGCCCCATGCGCAGTAGCGGGGACATCCAGATGCGTGACCTTGCAGGCAGGTGATGACCCATCAGCTTTCTGGGAGCCGCTTTGGGAGCCACTCGAACGGACGATCACGAACTGAACCAGACGGGTCCGAACGTCTTGACGGTTGCCGCTGCAGATCGAGAACCTTTCCTGCATGGCAACAAAGGCATGGTTCAATTCCAAATCTCAGATAGAGCCTGGTGCAGGGCTTTTTCAAAGTGAGCGCAGGTTCCAGCTCTGGGGCTACACCGTTAGCCATGGTCAATTGCTGCTTCGCAGCACGGCCGGACCGGACAGGCAGGGTAGGAAGCACGAGACCACGATCGAAGTGCTGTTCAAACCGATCAACGCAGCGAAGATCCGCGATAGCTACGACGGTTTGGTGGTCAGGCGCGCGACCGACCAAGAAGCTGATCAAGTACGTGCCGCCACGCCCAGCATCGTCTTCTACGACGATGACCAGGTCTTCATGTTGGAGAGCGCAGGCGAGACCGACTACGTGGTCAGCTTGGCCATCGGCTGGCATGAGGATGTCCTCAGCTCGACCCGCCTGAGTTTTTTCGCAACCATCGACCCCTACGAGCCGAAATGGTCCGGCTCCCTGACTGGCGGTTACGACCCCGGGTTCACCGTTGCCTCCGCGCGAGAACTCATCGAAGCTCTCGCTGCCGATCCAGCCGCCGTGTCGCGTCCGACAATGGTGATCGCGAGTAGGGGTAGCAACCGCCCGGGGATGGCCCCTGAGGGGGTCGCGCCGATTCTGGTGGCGCCCATGGCCAGGTAGAACGGTTCCGCGTTCGGGTCCGCGTCGATGGTCAGGCGTGCGAAGCCGAGGTCCGCCGCAGCGGCGACGGCATGCTCGAACAGGCGGCGGCCGACGCCTTGGCCGATGGCGTCCGGTTCGACGAAGAGCATGCCCAAGGCCCCCTCCGGCGGGTTCCCTTCCAGAGTGGCGAAACCCAGGACGCGGCCGTTGTGTTCGGCCACCATGGTTCGCAGCTTCTCGACCTCCGAGGCCGAGATGGCCAGTTCGTCCCGGCAAGCCGCCATGAATGCCTCGTCGTAGCCCCAGTACGCCTTGGATCGAACCGCCAGCTCGCTCAGGAGGTCCGCCTCGACCACCTGCGCCGCTCTGATCAGCATGATCGCCTTTCGTCATCCCTGACATCCTCCTCCGTCCGCAGGCGGAGACTTCCAAAGGCAACTATCCCAGCGACCGGATCTCGGTCGGTGCGGCCAGATGGTCTCCTCGGCGGGATACCGCGAAGCGCCGAGGTCAGGGCGGGGTGACGTCTGCGGAGGCGAGGAGGCGGGCGGCGAGGGCTCTGACCTCGTCGCGTAGTTCGGCGGGGGTGATGACGGTGAACGGCCAGCCGAGGCCGGCGAGCATCTGGGCCATCCCGGCCAGCCGGTCGGCCCTGGTGGCCAGCAGCACCCCGGCGGAGGTCTCGGCCAGGGTCGCCGTGGCGGCGGGGATCCGGGCGGCGGCCTCCTCCAGCGTGGCCTCCAGCAGCACCCTGACCTCGTAGCGGTAGGGCACCGCCGACAGCGATCCGACCACGTGCGCGACCGGGTCGAAGCCGTCCGGGGCCGAGAACCTCCGCTCGGTGCGCGCGGCGCTCGCCACCCGGTCCACCCTGAAGGTCCTGATCTCCCCGCTGTCGTGGTCGAGGCCCGTGACGTACCAGCGGCCGGAGTGGAAGACGATGCCGTACGGGTCCAGATCGCGCGTCGAGGCGTCGCCACGCCAGGAGCGGTAGGCCAGCCGGACGGTGACCCGGCGACGGGCGGCGTCGGCGAGGGCGAGCAGCGGGCCCGCCTTCGGAGCGGGTGCCCGCGTCGCGACGCCGGTGTGGCCCAGCGTCTCCGAGATCGCGTCGACGCGCTCGCGCAGCGGCCCCGGGAGCACCCGCTGGATCTTGGCCAGGGCGCTCTCGGTGGCCGTCTCCCCCACCGCCAGCCCGGTCCGCCGTCCGGCCAGCAGCCCCAGCACCACCGCGGTGGCCTCGTCGTCGGTGAGCATCAGCGGCGGCAGCTTGTAGCCGGGCAACAGCCGGTAGCCGCCGTGCCGGCCCCGCTCGGCCGAGACCGGCACGCCGAGCTCCGACAGCCGCACCGCGTAGCGGCGCACCGTACGCTCGTCCACCTCCAGCCTGGCGGCGAGTTCGGGGCCGGTCAGGCCGGGGGCGGCCTGCAGCAGTTCCAGCAGCGCGAGGACCCTCGCGGCGGTCATCCGAATTCTCCTCAAAAATCAGGACCGATACTGTCCTGATTCGATTCTAGGGTGAAACCAGGCGAACGAAGGAGAGCAGAGATATGAGTACTTACCTACTGGTTCCCGGCCTCTGGCTGGGCGCGTGGGCCTGGGAGAAGATCACCCGGCCGCTGCGCGAGGCCGGGCACGAGGTTCACCCGGTCACGCTCACCGGGCTCGGCGACAGAGCGCACCTGGCAGGCCCCGGGGTCGACCTGGAGACCCACATCCAGGACATCGTCAACACGATCGTCTTCGCGGACCTGAACGAGGTGATCCTCGTCGCCCACAGCGGGGCCGGCGCGCCGGTCACCGGCGCGGCCGACCGGATTCCCGAGCGCGTCGCCCGGATCGTCTACCTCGACAGCGGTCCGCTGGCCGACGGCATGACCCAGTTGGACGCCACCGAGCCCGAGTGGCGGGCGTTCATCGAGAAGCGGGTCGCCGAGCAGGGCGACGGGGTGGGCTACCCACTCCCATCCTGGGAGGAGCAGGAGCGGGCCGGGGCCAGCCTGGAGGGGCTGGGCGAGACCGAGCGCGAGTGGTTCGTCTCCCGTGCGGCCCCGCAGCCGTACGGGACGATGACCCAGCCCCTGGCGCTCAAGGGCGGCGCGGACGCGCTGCCCAAGACGCTCATCACGTGCTCGTTCCCACTGGAGCAGGTGCACGCCTTGATCGCCGCCGGTCACCCGTTCTTCGCGGCGCTCGCCGGGCCCGAGTGGAGCTTCGCCTCGGTGCCCACCGGCCACTGGCCGATGTTCTCCAAGCCGGAGGAGACCGCGGCGGCGCTCGCCGCGCTGGCGGTCTGAGACGAAAGCCTGACGGGGCGGGGTGGGAACAGGAACGGGTGGGCGAGGCCGAGAGCGGCCGGCACGCTCCGCCCGATGCCCCCACGACGGGGCTCGCGGAGGCCCGCCGTGCGCACCGGGGGCCTGCACGCTGCGGTTCCGGTGACGGGCCGGGAATTCCGCGAGCGCCGAGGGTGACATTTGTCCCGGGCAGCCCTGGATCGATGGATCTACCTGGGATCCCGCGCCCTCCGTAGCGTCTTTCGCATGACGAATGACGCGGTGTCACTCAAGAACGTGACCAAACGTTTCGGGGCGGTACGCGCCGTGGACGACCTCAGCCTCGACATCCCCGCCGGGCAGACCGTCGCCCTGCTCGGCCCCAACGGCGCGGGCAAGTCGACCAGCATCGGGCTGCTGCTCGGGCTGCTGGCCGCCGACTCCGGGACGGTACGCGTGTTCGGGGGCGCCCCTGAGGCCGCGATCCGGGGTGGGCGGCTGGCGGCGATGCCCCAGGAGGGCGGCCTCGTCTCCCGGACCACGGTCGGCGAGCTGCTCGGCTTCGTCTCCGGAACCTACCGGGCGCCGCTCCCACTACCGAAGGTGCTGGCCGTCGCGGGGCTGGAGGAGCTGGCCGGCCGCAGGGTGGAACGGCTCTCCGGCGGCCAGGCGCAGCGCCTCCGCTTCGCGCTGGCGCTGGCCGGGGACCCGGAGCTGATCCTGCTGGACGAGCCGACCGCGGCGCTGGACGTCCGGGCCAGGCGGGAGTTCTGGGAGAGCATGCGTGCCTTCGCCGCGCGCGGCAGGACCGTGCTGTTCTCCACCCACTATCTGGAGGAGGCCGACGAGTACGCCGACCGGGTGGTGGTGATCGACAGGGGCCGGATCGTGGCCGACGGCACCAGCCGGGAGATCAAGCGCCTGGTCCCGCTGACCACGGTCAGCGTCACCGCCGCCGCCGGGGACGTCGCACTGCTGGAACGCCTTCCCGGGGTCACCTCCGTGGAGATCCACGGGAACCGCGCCCACCTGCGCACCCGCGACGCCGACGCCACGGTCCTGGCGCTGGCCGAGGCCGGAGCCGTACGAGACCTTGAGGTGGTCCCCGCCGCGCTCGAGGACGCCTTCATCGCACTGACGGGAGTGGACGCCTGATGCTCGGCTACATCCGCCTGGAGATCGCCAGAAGCCGCCGCGACCCGGGATACGTGATCATGGGTTTCACGATGCCCGTGGTGATGTACCTGATCTTCACCAACCTCGGCATAGCGGGCGACGACCGTACCTGGGCCGCCCTGCACGTGATGGTCAGCATGGCCGCCTTCGGCGCGATCGGCTCGGCTTTCAACAACGGCACCGGCATCGCCGAGGACAGGACGGCGGGCTGGCTGCGGCAGCTGCGCATCACTCCCCTGGCGCCGGTACGGGTGATCGCCGGTAAGGCGGGCACCGGCATGCTCGTGGTGCTGCCGGCGATCGCCGGCGTGTGCCTGTCGGCGGCGCTGCTCAACGGGGTACGGCTGGAGATCTGGCAGTGGGCCTCGATCGTGCTCCTGCTCTGGGCGGGTTCCCTGCCCTTCACCCTGCTCGGCCTGGCCATCGGCTACCGGTTCAGCGGCCAGACCGCCGCCGTGCTCAACATCGCGGCCAACATGGCGCTGGCGATCGTCGGAGGTCTGTGGCTGCCCACCGAGGGCTTCCCCTCCTGGTTGAAGACGCTCGCGGAGTGGACGCCGAGCTTCACCTACGCCGACCTGGCGCGGAAGATCGCCTTCGGCCAGGCGCCCGAGGCCGGCGTGGCGCTGATCCTGACCGGCTGGCTGATCGCCTTCGGCGTCCTGGCGGTGTACGGCTACCGCCGGGCCGGGCGCGTGGTGTGAATCGCGCGAGTCGCGTGATAGGAGTGGCCGGATGAGCGGGAAGCCGGAGGCGACGAAGCGGGAGAGGCCGCAAGGGCCGAAGAAGGCGAAGGCGAAACGGCTGGGAGCGGCCAGACGGAAATGGTCGGGAAGGTTGAGAAGACAGGGGCCCGGGGAACTCGCCTTCTATCCGTGGCTGCTGATCGCCTATCCCCCGATCAGCGACCTCGCGGCGGGGCAGGTGCGGTCGGCGACGCCGGCCGCGCTGGGCGTCGTCGCCTTCGCCACCCTGTACGTGCTCTGCATCCGGTTGTCCTTCCGCGGCCGGCGACGAGCGGCGGCCGTGGCCCTGGCCGGGCTGCTGGTGGTGATCTTCCTGCTGCTGGCCGGGCCGGCGCAGAACTGGTTCTACCTCGCACCGCTGATGACGATCGCCTGCGGGGTCGTGCTGCGCGGCAGGTCCGTCTACCTCCTCCTCACCGTGCTGACGCTCGCGCTGACCGCGGTGATGTGGCGTGCGGGAGCCGGCTGGGCGAGCATCTCCCTGGCCGCCTGGGGAACGACCACCGGCGGCCTGGTGGTCAGTGTCGTCCTGAAGCTCTTCTCCGTGATCACCGAGCTCCAGGAGACCCGGGAGGAGCTGGCCCGGGTCGCGGTGGCCGAGGAGCGGCTGCGGTTCTCCCGCGACCTGCACGACCTGCTCGGGCACACCCTGTCGATGATGGTGGTCAAGGCGGAGGCCGTACGGCGACTGATTCCCCGCGACGCGGAGGCGGCGGCTCGGCAGGCGGCCGACATCGAGACGGTCGGCCGGGAGGCGCTCACCGAGGTGCGGGCCGCGGTCAGCGGCTACCGGGGGCGCGGGCTGGCCGCCGAGCTGGCCTCGGCGCGCACGGTACTGGCCGACGCGGGCATCGCCGCCACGGTCACCGTCTCCGAGGGCCGCCCCGCGCCGGAGGCCGACGCCCTGCTGGGCTGGGCCGTACGGGAGGGCGTGACCAATGTCGTCCGCCACAGCGTCGCCCGCACCTGCGAGATCACCCTGGAGGGCAGGGTGCTGGAGATCCGTGACGACGGCCGGGGGGCCGGCGCGGGCGCCCTGGGCAATGGCCTGCGCGGCCTGACCGAGCGGGTCGTCGCGCTCGGCGGGACGCTGGAGGCCGGCGGCGGCGACGGCTTCGTGCTGAGGGTGACGCTCCCATGATCGCTTGCCCTCCACCCGCAAGATCGCCGGTTTTCCGCCGAGGAGGAACGCTTTCATGATCAGGGTGCTGCTGGCCGAGGACCAGGGCATGATGCGCAGCGCGCTGGCCCTGCTTCTCGGTCTGGAGGACGACATCGAGGTCGTCGCCACGGTCGCCGGGGGCGACGAGGTCGTGGCCGCCGCGCTGGACACGCGTCCCGACATCGCCCTGCTGGACGTCGAGATGCCGGGGATCAGCGGCCTGGAGGCCGCGGCCGGCCTCCGGGACCGCCTGCCCGGCTGCCGGGTGCTGATCCTGACCACCTTCGGCAGGCCCGGCTACCTGCGCCGGGCGATGGAGGCGGGCGCCGCCGGATTCCTCGTCAAGGACGGTCCTGTCGAGGATCTCGCCGCGGCGATCCGCCGGGTCCTGGCGGGCGAGAAGGTGATCGACCCCGCGCTGGCCGCCGCCGCGCTCAGCACCGGCGCCAGCCCGCTGACCGATCGTGAGCGGGACGTGCTGGCCGCGGGGGCGGACGGCGCGACGATCGCCGACATCTCGCGGCGGCTGCACCTGTCGGAGAGCACCGTCCGCAACTACCTGTCCGCCGCGATCGGCAAGACCGGCACCCGTAACCGCATCGAGGCCGCCCGCACCGCCCGGCACAACGGCTGGCTCTGAAGGGGGCGGCGACTTGTCACCGGCCGCCCCGGGCTGCCGGCTCAGGGGACGAGGACGGGCTCCGGGGCCTCTTCCGCGAGCCAGTCGCGCATCGCGCCGTAGGTCTTCTCCGCGATCAGCCGCTGGCCCGCGGCGTTGGGGTGGAAGAAGTCCCACTTGCTGATGTGGCTCAGCGTGAACGCCTGCCCGAACACCAGGTTGCCGTCGAACCGGCAGTTCGGGCCGTACGCCGCGCAGACCCTGGCGAGTGCGGCGTTGAAACCGATCACCCGGGCGCGCACGCGGTCGCGGCGGGCCTGGTCGGCCGCCGACGTCGAGGTGGGGCGCGCCAGCATGGTGGGACAGATCCGGCCCACCTCCCAGAACCCGCGGGCCACCAGGTTGTCCCTGCCGGTCTGCCAGAGCCGTCTGATGTCGGGGATGCTCGCCACGAACACCCGGGCGTCGGGCCTGCCCGCCCGCAACAGGGCCAGCGCCCCGGCCACCCGGCTCTCGTAGACGGCCACGGGGGTCATCAGCCGCTCCTCGGACACGCAAACGTCCTGGGCGCCGATCAGGAGCGTCACGTAGTCGGCGCGGTGGCCGACCGCCTGCCTCACCTGCCCGGCCAGGTCGGCGCTGGTGGAGCCGGGGACGGCGAGGTTCACATTGTGCCCGGCGAGTGCCACGTCCAGGGCGCGTAGCCTCAGGTAGTGGCTCCTGACATCGCGGTGCTCGCCGGTCGACCAGGAACGCGAGGCGCAGGCGACGTACCACCCGCAGGCGTTGAACCCCGCGCTGATGGAGTCTCCGAGTGCGGCCATGACCACCGGCCGCCAGGGTTGCTCCACCGATGTCGCCCCGGCCGGAACGGTCCAGGCGGCCGTCAGGGCGGCCAGCCCTGTGAGTGCTGTCACAGTCCTGCGAAGCATGACACCTCCGCTGAGAGATCGCGTCTGCTTCGGATGTATCACCGCAGGCCAGGGCGGCAGGTTCCGTTGACCGAGTGCCTTGGTTTTCTTGACACCGCGTGGCGTCCGTGCTGGCGGGGGGGAACCACCGTCGAACATGTTCAGTTTCCGTCATAGAGTGGCGGGGGTGAGTGTAGCGCTCGGATCAACCCGTCCTCTCGTGGTGAGAACCACCTCCGTCGACGACCCCGGTGACCTGTTCGCACGACTGCCGGAGACCGCGCCCTATGCCTGGGTCAGGCGCGGGGAGGGCCTCGTGGCCTGGGGCGAGGCCCTGCGCCTGGAGGTGCCGCCCGGCCCTCGGCGTTTCGACTGGGCTCGCGACCGGCTGTCGGATCTCTTCGGCGAGGCGGATGTCGACGACGACGTGACGACCCCCGGTTCGGGCCCCGTCGCCTTCGGCTCGTTCACCTTCGACCCGGAGTCACGCGGGTCGGTCCTCCTCGTCCCCCGGACCATCCTCGCCCGCCGCGATGGCCGCGCCTGGCTGACCACCGTCGGTGAGCAGCGGCTCGACACCGTCACCCCGCTCCGCGACCCGGGCAGGATCCGGTACGGCGACGGCAGTCTGAGCGCGCCGGAGTGGGAGCACGCCGTGGCCCGCGCCGTCCGGCGGATCAGGTCGGGCCGGCTGGAGAAGACGGTGCTCGCCCGCGACCTGACCGCCGTCGCGGAACGGGCGATCGACGTCCGGCTGCTGCTGGCCCGCCTGGCCGGCCGCTACCCGGAGTGCTACACCTTCTCCTGCGCGGGGCTGGTCGGTGCCACCCCCGAACTGCTGGTCCGGCGTACCGGGGAGACCGTCGAGTCCCTGGTGCTGGCCGGCACGATCGCGCGGGGCAGCGACCGGGCGGACGACATGGCACGCGGCGCGGCCCTGTTCTCCTCGGAGAAGGACCGCTACGAGCACGTCTGCGCGGTCGCGTCGGTACGGGAGGCGCTCGACCCGCTCTGCGCCGAGCTGAAGATCCCCGAGGAGCCCGAACTCCTGGTGCTCCCCAACGTCCAGCACCTGGCCAGCCCGGTGACCGGGCGGCTGTCGGCGGGGATCTCGGTCCTGGACGTGGTGGCGGCCATGCACCCGACCGCCGCCGTCGGCGGCACCCCGACCGGGGCCGCGCTCGGCGTCATCCGCGAGCTTGAGGGCATGGACCGCGCCGGATACGCCGGTCCTGTCGGCTGGATCGACGCGCGAGGGGACGGCGAGTGGGGGATCGCGCTGCGCTGCGCCCAGATCGAGGGCCCCCGGGCCCGGCTGTTCGCCGGGTGCGGCATCATGGGCGACTCCGACCCCGCGTCCGAGCTCGCCGAGGCCCAGGCCAAGCTCCGGGTGATGCAGTACGCCCTGGAGGGCTGACCGCCGCCACGCGGGGCGCCCGACCGGAGGCCGGGCCAGGGCGATCATCCCTGAACAGGTAATTCCCACCCGGCTGGTCGGCGGCAGCCAGATGGGCGTACCCTCACAAGGGCAACACATCGGACATTTCCGGCAAGAAAACGACACTTTCTTCTACTCGCTGTTCTCTCGTCGCCGCACGGCCGGCTTGCTCGCCGGGGAGAGGAAGACCATGGCGTTACTGACCACCGACCGCCTCACGGTACGCGACTGGAGTCCCGAGGACGCCCGCGATGCTCTGGCCATCTACGGCACGCCGGAGGTCACCCGGTGGCTGTCCCCGGCGATGAACCGGCTCGACGGTGAGGGGGCCATGCGGGCCACGCTGCAGGCATGGGAACGCAACCGTGAAACCCTGACGCCCCCGCTCGGCCGCTGGGCGATCGTCCGCAACTCCGACCAGCGGATCATCGGCGGCCTCTCCCTGAGGTACCTGCCGCCCGACGAGGAGGACATCGAGATCGGCTGGCAACTCGCCCCCGACTTCTGGGGTCACGGCTACGCCACCGAGGCCGGCCGCGCCCTGGCCGGATGGGCCTTCTCCATCGGTGCCCACGAGCTCGTCGCGGTCGTGCGGGTGAACAACGAGCGCGGTGCCGGCACGGCCAGGCGCATCGGCATGCAGTGGGTCGGCGAGACGGACAAGTACTACGAGACGCGCCTCAACGTCTACCGGCTCTGGCCCAGCGACCTCACCTCGGCCCAGGAGGACGAGCTCCGGCTCTGACCCGGGGGCGTCCCGGGCGACCGCCGTGTCTTCGATCATCGAGTAGGCGGGGGTCCGGCGTCAGAAGCCGAGATGGCACAGCGCGGCCAGGACCCGGCGGCTGTGGCCGGTGACGCGCAGCGGCCCGAGCTTGTCGGTCCGCCGGCACGCGTGGGCGTGTTCGCGTCGTGAACAGGAACGGGCCCGCCAGGAGGACCGGCCCGGCCGGGGCCCAGCGGGCCCCGAGCTCGAGACCGGCCGGCACCCGGCAGGCCCTGCTCGGCGGTTTCTCGGTCAGGCGTGGTGCTTACCCTTGCGCCGGTCGGACAGCCTGACGACCACGAAGACCACCACGGCGAGGATCACGATGCCCAGCACGGTCTTCGAGACGATCCCCATGTAGTCCTCGACCAGTGACCAGTTCTCTCCCAGCAGGAACCCCGCCATCACGAACGCCGTGTTCCAGATGAGGCTGCCCAGGGTGGTGAGGAGGGTGAAGATGAGGATCGGCATGCGCTCGACCCCCGCCGGGATCGAGATGAGGCTCCGGAAGATGGGGATCATCCGGCCGAAGAAGACAGTCTTCCTTCCGTGCTTGGCGAACCACGCCTCGGTCTTCTCGATGTCGGAGACGCTGACCAGCGGCAGCTTGGAGGCGATGAACACCACACGTTCGCGACCCAGCAGGGCCCCGACCGCGTACAGCGCCAGCGCGCCGATCACCGATCCCAGGGTCGTCCAGAGCACGGCGTCGAACAACCCCATGTTCCCGTTCCCCTTGCTCGCGGTGAACCCGGCCAGCGGCAGGATCACCTCGCTGGGCAGCGGCGGGAAAAGGTTCTCAAGTGCGATCGCCAGCCCCGCCCCTGGCCCACCCAGGGTTTCCATAAGGTTGATCGCCCATCCGGCGACTCCGTCGAGATTCGGTGAACTCATAGGGACAAGGCTACGGAGAGTTGGGTAGGGCGTGGATGAGGAATGCGCCCGCTCCTGCCTCGTACACGCCACAGGGTTCGGCTGCGGAAAACCACAGGTGCCTGGAAGTCCATCGTGACGATCACGAAATCTCCGGGGTTCTCGCAGGTCAGGGTGAGTATCGGCCGGCCAGGCGAGTGCGGCGGGCAGAGGCCGTCGCGGCCCGGGAAAGGGCGGGCGCACCCGCCTTCCGGCCGGGCTCTCCGCCCTCAACTGTGACCTATCCCACATCGACCGCCGCCGAAAAGTGGTTTGGGCCCACGCGAGGGACATCCAGATGTCTTTACCCTTATACGGTCCGGCGCCATTTCAGCTGTTTCTGAGATGGACCGTCTCGCCCTGCTCGATCCTGGCGCGGCCCGCGGTCAGCGTGGCGACCCAGCCGGGGAAGTCGGCCAGGTCACGCTCGCGTACCGCGACACGGAAGCCGACCTCAGCGCCGTAGCGGACCTCCCTGACCTCGTACGGTGAGATGCGCAGGTCGTTCTCCAGCCGCCCGGCCTGGACGTGGTCCACGGTCACGGTCATGACCCTGGCGGGCACCATCTCGACCAGTGGTGTGAGATCCAGCGTCTTGCCGACCGACGAGCCGTACGCGCGGACCAGGCCTCCCGCTCCGAGCTTCACCCCGCCGAAGTACCGGGTGACCACCGCCACCACGTCGGCGACGCCCCTGCGCAGGAGGGTCTCCAGCATCGGGGTACCCGCGGTGCCACCGGGCTCGCCGTCGTCGTCGGCCCGCTGGATGTGGCGGTCGCCGCCGATCACGTAGGCCGAGCAGTTGTGCGTGGCGTCACCGTACAGCCGTTTGCGGCCGGCGATGAACTCCCTGGCCTCTTCCTCCGAGGCGACCCGACCGATGGCGCACAGGAAACGGGAGCGTTTTATGTCGATCTCGTGCTCTGTCGTGTTCCGCGGGGTCAGGTACGGGTCGGGCATCCGGCAAGGGTATCGGCGGGGTTCCCGGTTCGCGCCGCCGCACACGTGTTTCCGGCCGCCCAGGGTACGCCCTGATGCCGAAGCCCTCGCGGCAGATGGTTCGATGCCTGATCGCCGCCGCGTAAAGGAGTTCGGGGCTGGGCTCTCACCGTGTTCGCCCGGGAATCCGGCGGCGTGGGGTCCCGCCGGAGGCATATCAGGGTAGGAATACGGAACGGATGTTGCGTTTATTTACAACGCGACAAAACTCCCTCGCGGCGTCGAAATAGCAGAGAAGCGCCTGGCGTTCATTGAACGGAACAGCGCGGCTCACCCCCATGAGCTGGGGATAGGCGTCGGCGACTGGAACTCCCGCCACAGGGCAGGCCCTTGGGGCACGACAACCCCATGGTGGGACGCTTGCCTTCGCGGGGAAAGGGGTTATATTTACCAATAATAATAGTAGGAATTGAGGGTAATAACGATGCCCCTGCCGAATTTCCTCACGATCGGTGCCCCCAAAACCGGGACCACCGCCCTGCACGCCGCACTGGCCCGGCACCCGGAGCTGTTCATGTCCCCGGTGAAGGAGCCGAAGTTCTTCCTCAGTGACGGCCCCCCTCCCAGCAGGGGAGGCCCGGGCGACGCCCAGACCTACCGCGAGCACGTCTGGCGGCGCGAGGACTACGAAGCCCTGTTCGACGCGGCACCGCCGGGAACGCTCACCGGCGAGTCCACCCCGTTCTACCTCTACGACCTGGCGGCCCAGCGGCGTATCAGGAAGACCATCCCCGACTCCAGGCTCATCGTGGTGCTGCGCGACCCGGTGGAGCGCGCCCACTCCAACTGGACACATCTGTGGTCGGCCGGACTGGAACCGATCGGCGACGTGCTGGAGGCCTGCGCCGAGGAGGAGCGAAGGGTCACGGCCGGCTGGGCACCGTTCTGGCACTACCTGGGGCTCGGCAAGTACGGCAGGCAGCTGGAACACCTGTTCACCTTGTTCCCCCGCGAGCAGGTGCTCGTCTACCGCTACCGCGACCTGGTCGACCGGCCCGCCGACACCCTGGACCGGATCTGCCGCTTCCTCGGCGTGGAGACCGGCGTCGTCACCGAGGTCCCCCGGGAGAACGTGACCGCCCATCCGGAGCCGACCCGCGGACACCGGATGCTGTCGCGGGCGTTGCGCGTGGGGTCGTCCGTGGGACGATTCCTGCCGTCGCGGGTGAGCGTGGCGCTGACCGACCCGCTGGAGCGCAAGCTGCAGCGGCGGGCCCGCTCCCGCCAGCCGCTGACCTGGGACCAGCGAGAGAAACTGATCTCCCACTTCACCCAGGACGTGGCGCTGCTGCAGAGGGTGACCGGCGAGGACTTCAGCGACTGGCTCCGTCCCCGCGAGCGCTCCGGCGGCCTGGTGGGCGTCCGCCCCAACGGTCAGCGCCAGGCCCGCAACGGCCGCCCCCAGGTTTGACCCCCTCCCTCGGGCGGGACAGTGGGGGCGAGCCCCGTACCAGGCCGCGATCGGCACCGCCCGCTACCGGGCTCGTGGGCCTCACGTGCCCGGCCGGGGCGTGATCGGCACGGCCCCGCGCAGGTCGGCGACCGTGCTCAGCGCAGTTCGGTGCGGAGCTCGTGCGCCCCGTCCGCGCGGGTGTACTCGTAGTAGAGCCGCCGCCCGCCCTCCGGCAGGTCCACGATGTCCAGGTAGCGCAGGCCGCCGCCCGCGTGCGGCGAGAGGGCGGCGGGCCCGGTGCCGACCGGGGTCAGCTCCGCCGGGTCGATGCCGACCGCGACACCGGTCTTCTCCTCGTAGTTCTCCACCGCGGTGGCTCTGCCGTCGTAGAAGGCCACCACCTGCTCCTCGAGGAAGCGGACCGCCGCCACCCGCGCCCCCCGGGCGTCCCAGGCTCCGAGCCGGCCGCTGAGCGCGGTGCCCTGCCAGGTCCACTCGATGCCGTCGGCGCTGGTGGCGTAGTCGGTCACCATCTGGTCGGCCTCGTCGTCCTCCGCCAGGGGGTGGCAGGAGGCCCACAGATGCCACACGTCGCCCCGCCGCACGATCACCGGGTCCTTGACGCCGGTCTTCGGGTCGCCGGGTAGCACCACCTGCCGCTGCGCGGCGCGGAACCCGGACGGGTCGTCGGCCTCCAGCACCTCGACCCGCCAGTGCTTGGTGTCGTAGGTGGCGCAGCTGAGGTAGAGCCGCCAGCGCCCTTCCGGTGTGCGGACCAGGGTGGGCCGCTCCAGTGACTCGGTGTCCATCTCCTGCCTGCCGATGGTGAGCAGGGTCTCGAACCGCTCACCGTCGGTGGAGCGGGCAACGACGACGGCGTAGCCGCGGCCCTCGCCGACGGGGCGGCGCAGCCGGTAGGCGAGGTAGATCAGCCCGTCGCTCGCCACGGCGCTCGGCGCACCGGCCCAGTGGCCCGCGCCCGGCTGGGCCGGTTCGATCGCGACTGTGGAACGGCCCGGGTCGGGAAGGAAATCCTCGATTGTCACGACACCGAGATTAGGCAGGCCCTGGGTGGCACTCACGGAGAATCACCAATCATGGTCACGAGTTTTGTCACCCCTTGACGGCCAAAGGGTGCGTCGTTCTCGGGGCCTCCGGCGTGAGAGGCGCGGCGGCTGCCGCCCCTCCACGGCCGGACCGGCACGATCGGGCGCGCGGGGGTGACATGGCCCGGATGCCGTGCGCGCCAGGGGACGGGTCCGTGATGCCGGGGCCCGCGGAGACCTCGATGCCGACCGTACAGGGTACGGGGACGTGCGCGGGCCCGTGCCGTGCTCCCCCGCGATGACCGTCCGGTTCACCGGCGACGCGCCTTCCACGCTCTTCAGGACCGGCGGAGCGTCGCGCTCGGCAGCGGGATGGCGGGGAACGGGTTGTCCGGCGGCAGGATGAGCCGCCGGGCCTCCTGCGGGCGCGCGGCGGCGTCCAGGTGCAGAAGCGCGGCCCCGATGCCCGCGGCGCCGACCATGTAGCCGGTGTCGGCGGTGACCTCCCAGGGGCGCAGCCGCCGGTAGGCCTGGTACCAGCGGGAGCCCCGGCCGTCGTGGCCGGTGGCCAGGCCGGTCAGGTTCTCCCCCAGCGTGCGGGCGAACTCCAGGTGCTGCGGACGGCCGGTCGCCGCCCAGAGCCCGACGAACAACTCCACCAGCCCGGCGGTGCCGCAGCACTGGCAGGCCGAGTTCCAGTAGCCACCGCTCTGGCTGGCGGGGGCGCCGCTGCTGACGATCCCCCTGGCCAGCCGCTCGACCCAGTCGAGGTCTCCGGCGTCACCCGACACCCGGTACAGCTCGTAGAACGTCCGGGCGACCCCCGCGGAGCCGGAGCAGAAACCCAGGTAGTGCAGGTCGCGGCCCTGCGGGATGTGGTGCGGCACCAGCGCACACCGCTCGGTCACGGCGCTGACCGCGCGGACGAAGTCGGCCCCCCTGCGGGAGCCGTCGAGAAAGCGGGTCTGGCCGGTCACGCCGTACAGGCGGGCGAGCAGGAAGGCGGTGCCGGCCGTGCCGGACAGGAACCCCGGGGTGACCGCGTCCAGCGGCAGGTCGGCGCAGGCGCCCTCGCCGAAGCGGTGGCCCGGGACGGCGAGCGCGGCGATGCGGGCGCCGGCCTCGACGGCGATCTCCTGGTAGGCGGGCACCCCCAGGATGCCGCCGGCGTGCAGCAGGCCGAGGATGATCCCGCCGTCGCCGCGCTGGGCGGGGTCACCGGTCCAGCCCAGGCCGCCGTCGATGGGGCGGGCGCTGCGCACGATGCGGTCGGCGACCGCGCCGGCCTCGACCTCGAAATCCCGTTCACCGGTGGCCCATCCGGCCTCGGCGAGGGCGAACATCACCCCGGCCAGACCGTGGTGGAGGGAGAGATCGGCCTGCTCCCGCCAGGTGGCGGCGAGATAGCGGGCCCCGGCCCCGGCATCGTCCAGGTAGCCCTCGTCACCCGTGGCGGCGGCGAGCTCCAGGAAGAACAGGATGATCCCGGCCGCCCCCGAGTACAACGACAGGGGGTGGTCGGGCATGGCGGCCCGGCCCCGGGGGTCGGGGTTGGCCTGCCAGTGCCGCCCCCGTTCGTCGTCCACGGCCGCCGAGCGGATCCAGCGCGCGGCCTCGACCGCGGTGGCCAGCGGGCTCTCCGCCCCCGACTCCAGGCTCATGGCGGCTCCTTCGTACGGCGAGACAATCATGTTACCTGTATTTCCTACAGGATCAATAGGTAATGCGGTGACACCTGCCCGTGGACCTCGCGGGCCGGGTACGCGGGCCTTCCCTCACCCGCGCTCAGGCGGAGCGGCCCGGAGGAACCAGATCGCTCATGACCGATCCCGCCAGATCGAACCCGCCGACATGGGCGAGGTAGCCGCCGGGCTCGAAGATCGATCCGTCCAGCGGGATGAACACTCCCCCCGCCTGCCGGACCAGCAGCGCCCCCGCCGCCACGTCCCATGGACTGACCCTACTGCCGTAGGCGACGTCCGCCCACCCTCCCGCGACATGGGCCAGCTTGAGCGCCGTGCTGCCCGGACGGCGTGTGGAGGCGAACGACGCCAGCATCCTGCCGAACTCGCGCAGCACCTCCTCCCCGCCGTCGGCCAGCTCGCGAGGGGTGGGATAACTGGTCAGCAGCATCGCCTCCCGATCGCGCGTGGCACCGGCGCTGCGCAACCGCACGTCGTTGCACCAGGCCCCGCCCAGGTCGGCCCGGAACTCGTCGTCGCGCACCGGGTCGTAGACCACCCCGGCGACCACCTCGTCCCCGGCGGCGGCGGCGATCGACACGCAGAAGAAGGGCAGCCCGGCGGCGAAGTTCGCGGTCCCGTCGATCGGGTCGACGTACCAGCGGATCTCACCGGACCCTTCGCTGCCGCCCTCCTCGCCGATGACCGTGCTGCCCGGGACGTGCCTCTCGATGACCTCCCGGATGGTCTCCTCCGCGGCGCGGTCGTGCTCGGTCACCGGATCGTGGAAGTCACTCTTGGTCTCGACCGCGGGACGCGACCTGAACGCCTTGCGGAGCCGCTCGCCCACCGCGCGGGCGGCCTCGACCGCGACGGCCGAGAGCTCTGTCGAGGTGCTCTGATCCATGCTTCCTCCATTGGCGCGATCGGGCCGCGCCGGTCGCCGGCGGTCTCGGGAGCGGGCCGGGCGGCAAGGATCCGGTGAGCCTGCCGACCGGCGCCGAGAGCCGCCCCGACTCCCATCCTGTACGAGAACGCACGCCCCCTACCCGCGTGGCGGGCATCTCCGCGAGCCTCCGCCGTTTTTCGTCAGGACATTCCGATCCCCGCCGGGGGCGGGATCCGTACGGAACGCGCGCGGCGATCGCCTCCCGGAGATCACGCTCGTCGGGCATCGGCCAGATCGACAGAACGACTAGAAGTCGCACTTAAAGGTCAAATCTGCATCAAACAACCAGTAGCCGGGAGCATCCACCGCATGGCATTTCGCCTGACGGGGATGTCATACGGGTAATCACCGCTAAGAAAGCCTGGCGTATGACCCCAGATCCGAGACAAGACGATGCGCGGCCGGAGAGATGAACAGGCGGCGGTCCTCGCCCTGCTGGAAGGCATCGCGTCCACGGCAGGGAACGTCATGCTCGTCGAGGGCGAGCCGGGGATAGGCAAGACATTGCTGCTCGGCGAGGCCGCCGGCCTCGCGGCCGCGCGGGGGACGGCGGTCGCGAGCGGGCGGGCCGACGAGCTGGGACGGCTGACACCGCTGGGGCCGCTGCTGTCGGCCCTGGAGGAGTCGCCGGCGCCCATGGCCGTGGCCAGGAACGCCTTCCCCGACGGTCCCGGCCTGCTGCTCTGGCTGGCCGAGCAGGTCAGGACCTCGCTGGAGAGAAGGCTGGGCGCGGGGCCGCTGCTGGTCACCCTGGACGATCTCCAGTGGGCCGATCCCGCCACGCTCATGGCCCTGCGCACGCTGCCCTCGCGGCTGGCCGAACGCCCGGTGGCATGGCTGCTGGCCTGCCGCAGCACCCCGGCGCGCGGCGACGCCAGACGGCTGTTCGACCTGCTCGAGGAGGAGGGCGCCACCCGGACCGTGCTGCGCCCGCTCGACGACGGTGCGGTCACCGAGATCTCCACCGACATCCTGGGCGCGGCTCCCGGGAAGGATCTGGCGGCGCTGGCCGCCCAGGCCGGCGGCAACCCGCTGCTGCTGTCCGAGTATCTCACCGGACTGTGCGAGGAGGGCGCCGTCCTCGTGCGGGACGGCGTCGCCCGGCTGGCCGAGACCACTCCCGCCGGGGCGGAGCTGCCCCTGCGGGTGCACACCGCCGTCCGGCGGCGGCTGAACGAGCTCGGCGCCAGGACCAGGTACCTGCTGGAGGCCACGGCGGTGCTCGGGCGCTCGTTCTCACCGGCGTACGCGGCCGAGATGCTCGGTGAGACCCCGGCGGCACTGCTTCCCGCGCTGGAGGAGGCCCTGGCCGCGGGTGTGCTCGTCACCACCCCCGACGAGCTGGCGTTCAGGCACGAGCTGCTGTGGCGCTCGGTCGTCGAGAAGGTGCCCCAACCGGTGCGGCGAGCGCTGCGCGACCAGGTCGAGCGCGCCGCCCGGACACGCCCGGCCCGTCTGACCGGGGGCGGCGGCGCCGAGACGCTGACGGACCTGGCCCTGCTCGCCTGGGACGAGGGCAGGCTCTCGTACGGGCTGGACCTGGCACGCGAAGCCGTGGAGCAACCGGCCGGTGGACGACGGCGGCAGCAGCCCCGGGCGGTGCTGGCCTCGATGCTGATCGACCTCTGGCTGCTGGACGAGGCGGAGGCCACGACGGAGATCGCCGCGGCCGAGGCCGAGTGCGAGCCGGCCTGGGCCGCGGAGATCCCCGTCCTGCGCGCCCGCCTGCACCTGGCCGCGGGCAGGCTCGGCAGCGCGATCGAGCACGCGGAGGCCGGTCTGGCCGCCGCCGGGACCCTGGGCGCCCCGTTACCGGCATCCTCGGCCCTGTCGGTGCTCGGCACCGCGTCGCTGCGGGCGGGCGACCTGCCGGGGGCCATCAGGTACATGGAGAGGCACCTTGTCGGGTCGGCGCGAGACCTGCCCCCGCGCACGTGGCTGCGCTCGGAGCTGGTGGCCGGGCGGATCAACGAGGCGCGCGACGGAGCCGCGGGCGGGATGAGCTCGCTCGGCGGGCTGTACGACGCGCTGCCTCGGCACACCGGGGCGCTGACCAGCGAGCCCACCGCCGCGGCATGGCTGGTACGGATGGCCATGGCGACGGGCCAGCGGCACCGGGCCGACGCCGTGGTCGACGCGGCCGAGGGCATCGCCTGGCGCAGCCCCGGCCTGCCCAATCCGTCGGTGGCCGCCGACCACGCCCGTGGACTGCGGGAGGGCGACCCCGAGGCGCTGGGCCGCGCGGTGGCCGGGCACGGCGATCCGTGGGCCAGGGGTTCGGCGGCGGAGGATCTGGGCGTGCTAATCGGCGCGGACGGCTACCGGGACACGGCCGTGGAGAACCTCAAGATCGCGCTCGCCTGCTACGGCGCGGTGGGGGCCGTCCGTGACGCCGCGCGGGTACGGGGCAGGCTGCGGCTGCTGGGCGAGCGGCGCCGCCACTGGGTCAGGACCGCCCATCCCACCTCGGGGTGGGCCAGCCTGACCGGTACCGAGCAGGCCGTCTGCGACCTGGTCTCCCAGGGGCTGACGAACCGGAACGCCGCCGAGCAGATGTTCATCAGCGAGCACACGGTCGCCTTCCACCTGCGGCAGGTCTTCCGCAAGCTGGGCATCCACTCCCGGGTCGAGCTGGCCAGGCTCTCCGCCGAGGAGGGCGCCCACCAGGGGCACCGAACTCCTCGCTGAGATCTGCGCTGAGATCCCCTGAGGTCTCCGCTCCAGGAGCCCGCTCACCTGGCCCCCGTCTCAGCCACTCCCCTCACCTACCGGCGCGATCGCGCCCTCCACCCATCAGCGCGGTTCGGAGGCGGGCGCCGCGCCCGCGGGTACCCGGTTCCTCTTCCCACAGTTCCGGCATTACACGATATTTGATGATATTGCCGGTTCTCCTCATGCGTAGGTGACGTCGAGCTCGCCCTCGGCGAGGTCGACCCGGACCACGCCCCCCTCGTACGCCTCCCCGGACAGCAGAGCGCGGCCGATGCGTGTCTCGACCTCCCTGGAGATGAACCGGCGCAGCGGGCGGGCGCCGTACACCGGGTCGTAGCCCCGCTCGGCGATGTACCTGAGCGCCGCCTCGGTGACGTCCAGCCGGATCCCCCGCTGTTCGAGACGGGTCCGCAGCTCGACGAACATCAGGCCGACGATGCGCTCGATCTCCTCCATGGTGAGCGGCTTGAAGATCACGATGTCGTCGACGCGGTTGAGGAACTCGGGGCGGAAGTGCGCGCGCAGCTCGGCCATCACCCGCTGCTGCGCCTCCTGCTCGATCTCCCCGCTCGGTGTGACGCCGTCGAGGAGGTAGACGGAGCCGATGTTGGAGGTCATGATCAGGACCGTGTTGCGGAAGTCGACGGTCCTGCCCTGCGCGTCGGTGAGCC